>JAJYDH010000008.1 GCA_021777685.1 Planctomycetota bacterium
TTCCTCGGCCTCGACATCACCGAGCGAAGCAAGGTCATTGGCCCCTCGACCGACGAGCCCGGAACGCTCACTGAGCCCCGCTCATTCAACCTGATGTTCAAGACTTTCGTGGGGGCGTTGGAGAGCGAGTCGAACGTCGCCTATCTCCGCCCCGAGACCGCCCAGGGGATCTTCGCCAACTTCAAGAACGTGGTCGACACGGGCCGGGTCCGCATCCCGTTCGGGATCGCGCAGGTCGGCAAGAGCTTCCGGAACGAGATCAACCCCCGCAACTTCACGTTCCGCTCGCGCGAATTCGAGCAGATGGAGATCGAGTTCTTCTGCCGGCCCGAGGAGGCGACCGAATGGTACGCCTACTGGCGGAAGCGGCGGTTCCAGTGGTACGTCGACCACGGCCTCCGGTCCGAGCGGCTCCGGCTCCGCGACCATGACCCGGATGAGCTGGCGTTCTACTCCACGGCCACGGCCGACATCGAGTACGAGTTCCCGTTCGGCGTCTCCGAGTTGGAAGGGATCGCCCACCGGGGGGATTACGACCTCTCGCAGCACCAGAAGTTCAGCGGCAAGGACCTGTCGTACTTCGACGAGGAGAAGAAGGAGCGCTACCTGCCGCACGTCATCGAACCCTCGGCCGGGGCCGACCGCGCGACCCTGGCGTTCCTCTGCGAGGCGTTCCAGGAAGACCAGGTCGCGGGCGAGACGCGGACCGTGCTCAAGTTCCACCCCCGGTTCGCGCCGATCAAGGCGGCCGTCTTCCCCCTGGTCAAGCGCGACGGGATGCCGGAGATGGCCGAGAAGATCTACCGCGACCTCAAGCGCGAGTTCAACGTCTTCCTCGACGAGAAGGGGGCGATCGGCCGCCGCTATCGTCGCCAGGACGAGGCCGGGACGCCGTTCGGGATCACCGTCGACGGCCAGACGATCGCCGACGGGACGGTCACGTTCCGCGACCGCGACACTTGCCGCCAATGGCGAGTCCCCTCCGCCAACGTCGTCCAGGCCCTGCGCGACCTCCTGACCGGCCAGGCAGTTCCCGCGTCGGAGGAAGGCCGATGAAGCCCTGCATCAGCCAGGCGACGACCCTGAGCACCCCCTTCGAGCAGGACGTGGAGTCCTACGCCCGCGCCGGCTGGTCGGCGATGGAGATCTGGCTCACCAAGCTGGAGACCTACCTCCGATCGCACTCGGTCGCCGAAGCGAAGGCCCTGCTGGACGGCCACGAGATCCGGGCGGTCGCCGCGGCGTCGCAGGGGGGGCTGCTGCTCTCCCGGGACGCCGAGCGGGCCGCCCACTGGGATCTCTTCCGCTCCCGGCTCGACGTCCTGCGCGAGCTGGGGGTGCCGACGCTGGTCGTCGCGGCCGACTTCGTCCGCGACCTGGTCCCCGAGGATTACGGCCGGGCCGCCGAGTCGCTGGTCGAGGCCGCCGGGCTGGCGACCTCGGCCGGGGTCCGGCTGGCCCTGGAGTTCCAGAAGGGGGCGAAGTTCTGCGCCAGCCTCGACACGACCCTCGCGCTGATCGCCCAGAGCGGCGCCGAGGGGCCGGGGCTCGGTGTCTGCCTCGACCTCTTCCACTATTACACGGGGCCGAGCAAGTTCGAGGACCTCGGGTTCCTCACGCCGGCGAACCTCGCCTGGGTCCAGGTCTGCGACCTGAGCGGGGTCCCTCGCGAACTGGCCGGGGACGCCGATCGGATCTTGCCGGGCGAGGGGGATTTCCAGATCGGCCCCATCCTCGACCATCTGGCCTCGATCGGCCACGACGGTTATGTTTCGTTGGAGGTGCTCAACCCCCAGCTCTGGGAGATCCCGGCCGACCGCGTCGCGGACGCCGGCCGGCAATCCATGGAGCGGCTCCTGGCCCGCCGCTCGCCGTCGAAACGCGAACCCTCGTGGGGCGTCTCGTGAGCCTGTCCGTCGTCGCGATCCAGCCCCCGGCCGCCATCTACCGCGAGGAACAGCGGTTCGGGTGGTGGGCCTACGCCCTGATGGCGTTCCTGGTCGCCCTGGGCTGGGCGATGTTCGAGGGCCGGGGGCCCTTCGGGGTCCCCCAGATCGGCATCCGGGGGCATCACCTCGTCACCGGGATCGCCGCGGGCCTGGTCCTCTTCTCGGTCATCATCGTGGCGGGATTCCTCCGGATGACGACGCTCGTCACGCCCACCGACGTCCGGGTCTGGTTCGGCTTCATCCCCACCTATCGGCGGTCGATCGCGATCGGGACCATCGCCCGGGTCGAGATCATCCGTTATCGGCCGATCCTCGACTACGGAGGGTGGGGCATTCGGGTCGGACGGAACGGCGACCGAGCCCTCAACGCCCGGGGAGACCGGGGCGTCCGGCTCCATCTCGTCGACGGATCGAAGATCGTCATCGGCAGCCAGCGGCCCGAGGAGCTGGCCCTGGCCGTCGAGGGAGCGCTCAGGCCGGGGCACTGACGATCAGACCCCGATCACGCGGGCACGGGCCTTGACCTCCCAACGATCGACGACCTCCCCGCCATCCATCACATAGGCCCAGGAGTGCAGGGCACAGGTCGGGCAGATGTGGGTGGGGATGGCCAGCAGGGGCGTGCCGGGCATCAGCCCGTCGGCCCCGGGCGCCTCGACGACGAGATGCTCCTCGCTCTGGCCGCCGAGCGTCGCTCCGGGCAGGCCGAGGAGCGTCAAACGGGCTCCGGCCGGGTCGGCGGCGACGGCCTTGTGGCCCAGGTCCAGGCAGATCCGTCCCGGCCTGGGCTGGCTGACGACCCGGGTGAACAGCACGGCGGCGGGGGTGAACGGCAGGTCGGGGAACTTCTCGGCGTACCCCGCGTCGTGGAGCACGCAGGTCCCCGGCGAGCACTCCACGCCGGGCGTCCTGACCTCGGCGTGGACCGGAAACGTCGGCGTCCCGCCCAGGACCAGCCTCGGCACGGGCAGGCCCATCGCCAGGAGCCGGTCGCGGAGCGCGTGGACCGCTTCCAGGCCCGGGGCGGCGGATTGGCGACGGTCGACAAGGTCCTTGTCGCGGATCTGGCCGTCGTAGGCGTGCAGGCCGTCGGGATCCAGGTTCGGCAGGTCGGCGACGAGCTGGTAGAGGGCGGCGGCCTCGTCGCCGGGCGCGATCCCGGTCCGGCCCATGCCGATTTCGAGGTCGAGCAGGACCGACGTCGGGCGGTCCGCGTGTCCGAGCGCCGCCGAGAGCGCCCGGGCCGATTCGGGATGGTCGACGGTCGCCCGGAAGGTGGTCGAGGGGTACGCCTCGATCAGCCGGGCGAACCGGGCCAGGTTCGGCCCGACGATCGGATAGCCGATCAGGACGTCGGTCCCGCCCGACGAGGCGACCATCTCGGCCTCGGCGATCGTCGCGCACTTGTGCTTGTGGATGCCCAGCGACTCGGCCAGGTGGACGAGCGCGGGCATCTTGTGCGTCTTGACGTGAGGCCGGAGCCGGTCTGCACCGCCGGCCATCGCGATCATGGCGTCGAGGTTGCTCCGGACGATATCGAGGAAGATCAGCAGCGACGGGCTGAGCAGCTCGTCGGGATTGCGGATCGGATAGCGAGGGTCGTTCATCGGCCGGCCTTCTCCGAAGCGGGCGGGAGCAGGCCGACGACGGCGGCCGTCATCGACCGGAGTCCGGCCCGGAGGCTGGGCGAGGCGTCCGGCCGGTAGAGCGCCGAATGGAGCGACGGCAGCGGCTCCCCCTTGGTCTTCGCGGCGGCGATCCGGTCGGCCGGGATCGTCCCGAGCCGGAACATGAAGGTCGGCACGCCCCCCTGGCCGAAGAGGCCGAAATCCTCCGCCCCCATCGTGGGTTCGACTTCCTCGACGTTCGACGTCCCCAGCTCCTTCGCCAGCATCGGGACGACCTTCGCGACGAGGCCGGGCGTGTTGATCGTCGGCGGGGTGCTCTCGCCGATCGTGACCTCGGCCGCCGGGGCCCGGTGGGCCTCGGCGAGCCCCTTCGCCCGCCGGCGGATGCCCTCGACGAGTTGGTCGCCGACCTCGGGCCTGAAGGCCCGGAGTGTCAGTTGGAGCCGGACATCGTTGGGGATGATGTTGTGCTTGGTCCCGCCGTGGATCGAGCCGACGGTGACGACGGCCGGGTGGAGCGGGTTGACCTCGCGGCTGACGATCGTCTGGAGGTCGAGCACGAGCAGGCTCGCCAGGACGATCGGGTCGACCGTGCTGTCCGGCTTGGCGCCGTGCCCCCCCCTGCCCTTGACCACGACGTTGACCGAGGTCGAGCCGGCCATCGCCGGGCCGCTGGTGTAGGCGACCTTGCCGACCTCCAGGTCGTGCGAGACGTGCAGAGCGAGGGCAAAATCGGGCTTCGGGAACCGGGTGTAGAGCCCGTCGGCCAGCATGAGCCTGGCCCCACCGATCTTCTCCTCGGCGGGCTGGCCGATGAGCAGGACCGTCCCGGCCCACTTGCTGCGGTTCTCGGAGAGCCATCGGGCGGTGGCGACCAGGTTCGTCATGTGGATGTCGTGGCCGCAGGCGTGCATCACGCCGACCGGGTGGCCGGCGTCGTCGGGGGCGGTCGCCTTGCTGGCGAACGGCAGGCCGGTGGCCTCGGTGACGGGGAGCGCGTCGAGGTCGGACCGGACGAGGATCGTCGGCCCCTGGCCATTCTTGAGGACGCCGACCACGCCGAGCTTGCCCACGCCGGTCGTCACCTCGGCCCCGGCCTTCTTCAGCTCCTCGGCGAACCGGGCGGCGGTGGCGACCTCCTTGTAGGAAAGCTCGGGGTGGCTGTGGAGGTGCCGGTAGAGGTCGATCAGCTCGCCTTCGTGCTTGTCGAACCACTCGCCCGGCTCGTCGGCCCTGGCGCCGACGGTGGCGGCGAGGGCCAGGATCAACGCCAGGCCGAATCGCGATCGCGTCATGTCAGCCGCTCCGGGTGGTGGACCGATCCGGGTCAATCGAGGCCGTGCTCACGGTTGAAGGCGAGGGCCTTGGCGTGCTCGGCCTCGGCGATCTTGCCGCATCGCTGGTAGATGACGGAGAGCGCGGTATAGCTGAATGTGTCGTCGGGTTCCAGCTCGACGACCTTCTTGGCGTGGGCGATCGCCTTGTCGGACTCGGCGATGTCGGAGTAGAGCTTGGCGAGCATCCCGTGGCCGATGACGAATTTCGGGTCGATCGCGATGGCCTCGTCGAGCTTCGCGATGGCGCCGGGCTTGTCGCCCGCGTCGCGGAGTTCGACGGCCTGGTCGTAGAGCTGGTCGGGGGTCGGCATGTCTTCGAAGCTCCGGCGGGAATCCCTGGACCCCTCGGTCGCGTCCGGGGGGCTCTGGCTGAGGGACCATTCTAGGGTCTCGGTGCCCGGTCATGCCAGGGCCCGGCGAGGGGCGACGGGACGAAACGACGACGCCCCGACCGGTCGGGTCGGGGCGTCGTCGAGGTTCGCGGCGTCGTCTCGATCAGAGCCCGAAGCCGAACGAGCGCGGGCCGATCGGCCATGACGGGTCGACCGTCGAGGACTGGGGGACGTTCCGCCGGATCGACACGGCGACGGCCTCGGCGGCCTGGTTGGGCCGGGTCGCGGCCTGGTTCTGCGATATCGTCGAGGAGGTCGAGGTCGTCGTCGGGGCGACGAAGGCCGCGCCGACCGAAGCCGAAGGCGACTGGAAGTACGTCACGCCCT
This sequence comes from Planctomycetota bacterium, assembly GCA_021777685.1. Lineage (GTDB taxonomy): Bacteria > Planctomycetota > Planctomycetia > Isosphaerales > Isosphaeraceae > Tundrisphaera. Next base: position 5,634 of record JAJYDH010000008.1, read on the forward strand.
GGCCTGACGTCGCGACCGCCGTCTTGACCGAGGCGGAGGCCGTCGGCGAGAACGCGACGTCGGCCCAGAAGTTCATCCCGCCGCCGTTCGTCGTCGGGAAGGCTCCGTTGCCGTAGCCGTACACGCCGTTCCCGCCCGAGGTGCTGCCCGGCAGGGCCTGGAGCGGGCCATTGCTCACGCCGCCAGCGTTGAAGAATCCGCCGGAGATCCCGAAGTAGCCGCCGCCGGTCGAGAACGAGACGATGTACGTGGTGTTGGCCGAGATCGCCACGGGGTTCGAGAAGCTGACCTGCTGCCATCCATAGGACGACTCGCCGGTGAACGTGGCCTTCGCCAGCATCGTCCCGTTGGAGGACCAGAGGTAGCCGACGTGGGTGTACCCGCCCATCCAGGTCTGCTTGTAGAACCGGACGCCCGTGACCTGGCCGGCCTGGCTGGCGGTGAACTTGACCCCCACGTCGTAAGAGCCCGAGGCGTACTCGTTCTCCGAGGGCGTGTATGAGTTGCTCCAGATCGTGTCGGTCGTCCCGGGCGAGACGGGCACCGACGCGGTCGTGGTCGCCGTCGCGGTGTTGCTGTAGCCCGAGTTGTTGCCGCCGGTGGCCTGGACGCGATACTCGTAGGTCGTCCCGGCGGCGAGGCCGGTGTCGGCGTAGCTGGTCGTCCCGGCGGCCGTCGTGGTGACGGTGGTCCAGGAGGAGCCGCCGTTGGCGCTCCGCTGGACCGTGTAGCCGGTGGCGCCCGTCGAGCCGGTCCAGGTCAGGTTGATCTGACTCGTCGAGACGGCCGAGGCGGACAGGTTGAGCGGGGCGGCCGGGCTGACCGTGATGCCCGACTGGGTCGCGGTGGCGTGGTTCTGGTCGGTCGCGGTGATCGACTGGGTTCCCGCCGAGTTGAGCGTGACGGTGAAGGTGTGCGAGCCGTTGTCGGCCGCGGTGAAGGTATAGCTCGACGGCAGGCCGGCCTTCGCGTCGCTGCTCGTCAACTGGACCGTGCCGGTATATCCCGCGTCGACCCCTTGCGAGTTGCCGGCCGTGACCGTGACGCTGAACGACGTGCCCGCGACGGCGGACGTCGGCGAGGAGATGGACAGGGTGTCGGCCGGGGCCGGGGCCGTCACGGTCCCGTCGAGCGACTGGACGACCAGGTTCGCCAGCGGCGAGCCGAGGCCGGTCACATAGTCGTATCCGGGACCGGCCGAGTAGGTGGTCTGGCCCGTGCTGGAGCCGGTGGTGACGTCGTGGAAGTCGCCCGAGGTCGCGTTCTGGTAGAGGCTGGTCAGCACGGCCTGGGGGCCGGAGCTGTTCAGCGCGGCCTGGCCGCCCAGGGCCCGCCCCTGGTCGGCGATGGCGAACAGAGCGGCCCATTGCGGGGCCCCGGCGCTGGTCCCGCCGACCACCGTCCAGCCGGAATTGGCGTAGGTATCGTAGACCGCGAACCCGGTGTTGGGGCTGGCGTCATAGGCGACGTCGGGGTTGGCCCGCTGCGTCGTCGTCTGCGTCACGACGCCCGCCTGGTAGGCCGGTTGCGACTCGTAGGCGCTCGGGCCGCCGCCGCTCCCGCTCCAGCCGGACTCGCTGCCATAGGTGTTGTTCGATCCCAGGCTCAGAGCCGTCCCGCCGACGGCGACCACGTTCGGCGAGGCGGCCGGCCAGGAGACCGGGGCGCCATTGTCGCCCGAGGAGGCGACGAACGTCACGCCCGCGTGGACGAACTGCCCGTCGTAGCTCGACCCTGTCTCGGCCGAGAACTCGCCCCCGCCCCAGCTCATCGAGACGACGTTGGCGTGGGCCGCCGCGTAGTTGACGCCGGCCAGGAGGTCGGAGTCGCTCGCGGTGCTGGCCTCGACGAGCATGATCGTGGCGCCCGGGGCCATGGCGTGGGCCCACTCGACGTCGAGCGACTCCTCCATCTCCCAGCCGCCGGTCGAGTCGGTCGCCGGATAGCTCGTGCCGCCCGTCTGGTTGACCCGGTCGACCGTCGTGTTCGGCAGGCCGAACTGGGCGTCGAACGCGTTGAGGTCGGACTGGATGTTCGGGTCGTCCTGGGCGTCGACGATCGCGATCGTCTGGCCGGTCCCGTCCCCCTTGACGGAGCCGAAGCTGACCTGGTTGAAGCCATAGGCGGCCTGGATCTGGGCCGGCGAGTAGCCGGCGGGCATCGCGCTGGAGGTGGCCAGGGGGCTGACCTCGAACATCGGGCGGATCACGGTGCCCGAGGTCAGGAGGTCGGCGGTGCTGAGGAGTTCTCGGCCTTCGAGGCGGTCGATCATCGGCGAGCGGGGGCGCAGTTTCGACGAGGCCCGGCTTCGGGTGTTGCGGCGCATCAAAGATGTAAGCTCCTGGTGGATGCGGCGGCCTGGCCGCACCGGGACGCGATCAAGTTGAGGGCGAGAGGGGGAGATCAGCTCGTCTTCGGGATGCCGGGCGACCGAAAGGCCCCGGCGACACATCTACGATCAAGGTTCCGAGAATGTTCGCCCGGGATATCGAGAAGTGCGGCTGTTTTCTCGAAGGCTTCCGGGCTTCCGCGCGAGGGCCGGGGAGCGACAGCGAACGGCCGAAGCCGGAAGGCTCGGTCGTGGAAACTTGTTGGAGTAGCGGGGTCACGAGGAGAAGTTGCCGAAACGTCCCGGCCCCGTGGAAGGGTCCGAGGCCCGAACGGCCCTCGTTCTTGAAGGTAGAGATATTCTAGGAGTCATGTTTCCTCATGTCAACCGGCCGGCCGACTTTCAGCCCGGTCGTCCGGAAAGTGCCGGTCGGCGGCGAGAAAAGGTTCAAGATCCGGGCCGATCTCGCCGAGAAGTCGCCGTTGACTCCCCAGGTCGCCCCGAGTACCATCCCGCGCCTCCGGATGGGGCTCTAGGATGGACGGACCGGGCACGAGGCAAGGAGGTCGGCTCATGGCGACTGGATCGGGACTTCTCGCGTTGGCGATGCTGGCGGCCGGGGGCCCTTCGCCCTCCGATGTCGACGCGAACGGCTTCCGGGTGAAGCTCAGGGTGCTCACGATGGACGGCCTGGAGTGGCGATCGGCCTCGTACGCCCGGCTCCAGGCGGTCGGCCGTCAGGGGACCTCGGCCATCTGGACGGCCGACCGGGCGCTCGCCTCCGCACTGGCCGATCGGGCCAGGTCGAAGATCGACTGCCCGATCGTGACAGGCAAGGGGAACGCGACCCTCTGCCGGTCGGACGTCATCGCCTACGTCGCGGCGGTCGACCGAGTGGCCGACGGCCCGATCAACCAGTCCACCTCGCTCGCCTTCCTCCCCCGCCCCGACCGGATCGAGGCCGGTTTCGCCCTCAACGTCGCCGCGCGGCGGATCGACCAGGGGTTCCTGACCCGGTTGACCCTCGACGAGCGGTGCGTCGACGCCCTCCATGAGGTGCCCCAGACCGAGGCGGTCCGCCCGTCGACGGCGAAGGCCCCCCGGACCCCGGCCGAGGTCGGCCGCGAGATCATCAATGTCGTCATGTGCGGCGATCAGGCCGACGCCGGCCGGTCGATCTCCTGCAAGGTGCAGGTCCCGGAGGTCTCGATCTGCCGGATCGACGGCGAATGGCTGATCCCGACCGATGGCGTCCTGCTCGTGAGCCTGGGCGTCAAGACCGTGGCCGACGACAAGGGCATGGCCGTGGTCCGCGAGCGGCTCGCGGTCATCGAGGTCGACGGGGCTGACGCAACGCCGGGCCGGCCGGAAGCCCGGGCCGACGCCGCCCCGCCGATGCCCTTCCAGTACGCCCGGCTCCCGATGCCGGCCGCGCCGGCGCGGTCGATGCCCGAGCCGCTCGACCCGGACGGCAACCTCGTCGACCTCCCGCCCCTGCCCGAGGCCGTCGCCTCGGCCGACCTCGAGCGGATCAAGCCCGCCCCGAACCAGCCGAGCCCGCAGACCCAAATCTTCCCCTCCCCCTCCTTCGACCCCGAGCGCGACACCGAACTGGCCAGGACCAGCTTCGACGCCGAGAACCCGGCCGCGAAGCGGCCCCCCTCGGCGCACGGTTCGGAGGCCCAGGCCCGGATTCGCCTGCTCGAACGGGCGATCGACGCCCTGGAGAAGGCCGCCCAGGGCGCGGACCTCGACACCTTCGAGGTCGACTTCAAGGAGCTGAAAGCCGCCGCGACCGGCTGCGAGAAGTGCGACGCCGACGAGCGAGAATGCCCGCTCGCCTCGGCCTCGTCGATGCCGCCCGGCGGCCTCAAGCTCGCCTCCGAGACGACGGCCCAGCTCGGCGTCACCGTCAAGAAGGCGGATGGCTCCAACTCGCTGGAAATCTCCGGAAGCCTGAACGAGGCTCTCAAGGCCCCCGGCCGGACCGAGACGACGGTCATCCCGCTCGGCGGCAAGCTCGCGCTGGAGATCAGGGCCACCGTCGTCCCCAGCCCCGCCGACAAGGGTCCGACCGACCGGAAGGAAAGCGACTGGTGCGGGACCGCCGAGGCTTTGGGGAAGATGCCCCAAATGCGGAAGCCCGAGTCCCAGGCGAAGCAGGGCGATCCCTCGGCCTCGCCCCGGTAAAGACGAACCCAAATGACGAAGGGCGGGCCGGCCTCGACTCGGGGTCCGCCCGCCCTTTCTTCGTTCCATCACCTCAAATTTGGAAATCGTGTGATAATCGTGGCGCGTTTCGGGCGAATGTAAGCTCGGTCTCCTGACGGCCGACGATCGGGCATCGGACAACATCGCATCGGGTGGGTCGAGCTTCGAGCGAGACTCCCCACGCATCGCTGGTGGGGCTCGCCCGAAGCTCGACCCACCCTACGAGACCCTTCTGATTCCCGAGAGGAAATCATCCAGCATCGCGTAACCTCTATTTCGTCAGGATGATCGGTCATTGGCTTTGAATGGGAAGGGCAGGTTCGGCGTGCCAAACGGGCTCAGCACGATCGCGAGCGGGGGGCTTTTCCCTCTTGGATCGATCTCCCAGGCCTGTCCGGATCGGGTCGAACCCGGACCTTCCCAGGGCTTACCTCCTCAACCCGATTTGACCATGCTCCGGCGGCCGAAGTACGTTGGGTTTGTCTTGAGATCCGGCTTCGTCGGGCATCGGAAGGGACGATCATGGGCGTAACCCATCAGGCACACCTCGCGGCGGCCTCGCTCAACCAGACGGTCGGCGACTGGGAGGGGAACGAACGGCGCATCCGCGAGGTGATCGGTCGCGCCCGCGAGGTCGGCGCCAGGCTCCTGCTCCTTCCCGAGATGTGCGTCCCGGGCTACAGCCTGGGGGACCGCCTGCTCCGGCTCGGCACGATCGAGCGGTCGTGGGACCAGGTCATCCGCCTGCTCGACGCGACCGAGGGGATCGCCGTCGCGGTCGGCCTGCCGATCCAGTTCGAGGGCGTCCTCTTCAACGCGATGGCTTTGATTGCCGACAAAAAGCTCGTCGGCCTCGCGGCCAAGGAGAACCTCGCGACCGGCGACGTCGAGTACGAGAACCGCTATTTCCTCCCCTGGCCTCACGGCCGTCGGGTCGATTTCCGGGGGCCCGACGGGACCGTGACCCCACTGGGGACCCAGATGTTCCACCTGCCCGGCCTGGGTACGGTCGCCTTCGAGATCTGCGAGGACGCCTGGAAGGGGCTCCGGCCCGGCTCGACCTACGCCCTCGCCGGCGCCGAGATCCTGCTCAACCCCTCGGCGTCGTGGTTCTCGATCGGAAAGCACCGGACCCGTCGAAGGCTGGTCTCACAGGTGAGCCAAGAAGACCATTGCGTCTACCTCTATACCTCGCTGCTCGGCTGCGACGCCACCCGCCTCATCTTCGACGGGTCCGTCTTCATCGCGGTCGACGGCCGGATCGAGGCCGAGGGGCGCCGGTTCCTGTTCACCCAGGACTACGAGCTGATTCACCGGGTGGTCGACCTCCGCGAGGTCCGGCACGTCCGGATGGAGGAAGGCTCGTGGCGCGACCAAAATTCACGCGCCCAGTGGGGTGCCTACGGTGAGGCCCCCGGGGTGGTCCGGCTGGAGGGGGATTATTCGACCAAGGAACTCGCCCCGCCGCCGCCCCCCTACTGGGTCCCGCCCGAGCCCGGACATCCCGACCCTTCGCTTCGTTATCTGGAAGACTCCGTCCTCGGCGGGCGGAAGATCGGCGAGCGCGACCTGAACCACCTCGAACTCGAATTGGCTTTGTCTTTGGCGCTCCGCGACTACACCCGGAAGACCGGCATCAGGACCTGCTGCCTGGCGCTCTCGGGCGGCCGGGACAGCTCGATGGTCGCGCTGCTCGTCCAGCGGATGCACCGCTACGGCCGGCCGGACCTCGATCCCGAGGCGCTGGCCTCGCTGGTCCGCGATCGCTTCCTCTGTGCCTACCTCGCCACGGAAAACTCGGGCCCGAAGACTCGCGAGGCCGCGCGGGCCGTCGCCGAGGAGCTGGGGGCGTCGTTCATCGACGGCAAGATCCAGCCCGCCCTGACCGCGGCCCACGAGGTCGTCGAGTCGATGACCGGCGAGCCCCTGAGCTGGGACAACCCCCGCCACGACATCACCTTGCAGAACATCCAGGCCAGGGTCCGGGGGATGCTGATCTGGACCATCGCCAACCTGCACAACGCCCTCCTGCTCGTCACCAGCAACAAGAGCGAGGCGGCCGTCGGCTACACGACGATGGACGGCGACTCCAGCGGCGGCCTCGCCCCGATCGCCGACGTCCCCAAGAGCCTCATCAAGCTCTACCTCGACTGGGCGGCCGACTTCCACGGGCTGGAGTCGCTGGAGAAGATCAAGGCGATGGAGGCCAGCGCCGAGCTTCGCCCCCCCGGCCAGGAGCAGACCGACGAGGCCGACCTGATGCCCTTCCCGGTCCTGGATCAACTCATGTACGCCTTCGTCCAGCTCGCGCTCGACCCGCTGGAGATCCTCCGCCGCTACTGGCCGGCGATGCGAGATTATTACGCGAACGACCTCGCCCGGTTCGCCGCCGACATCCGCAAGTTCGTCCGACTGTTCTGTTTCGCCCAGTGGAAGCGCGAGCGGTTCGCGATCAGCTTCCGGGTCACCGCCTTCGACCTCGACCCCAAGACCGGCTTCCGCTTCCCCCCCGTCCAGGCCCCGTTCACCGAGGAACTGGCCGAGATGGATAATTATGTTCATGCAATTAATTCATCCAGGGTTTCGTCGGAAATCGTCCCCCGGGGCTGATCTTTCGGTTCTCCGATCCACCCTCGCCAGGCAGGTCCGAGTCGAGCGGCGATCGGGCGGCCGAGGAGGAGGACGATCGCGAGCCAGATCAGGCCCATCGACTGGCCCACCGGCCACACCCAGGGGGGGGTCAGCAGATAGTATCCCAGGTATGTCGATGTCAGGAGACCGACCGCGAGAAACAGGCTCCCCCCGGCCCATTCGGTCCAGGTCCACGGGCGTCGCCCGATCCGCTCGGCCAGCGCCCCGGCGGCCGGGACGCCGGAAAGCAGGCCGAACGGGATCTGAACGGCCAGCAAACATGCCCTCCAGGCCAGATCCCCCCCGACTCCCGATCCGAACCCTTGCGAGGGCGAGATCAAGGCGATCCCTTCGCCCTGGAAAACGGCGAGCGGTCCCGAGATCGACAGGGTGGCCAATCCGGCCAGGGCCAGGGATTTCGACCAGGGAGGCAGGCGATTTCGGGCGAGTCGGAGGGCCGCCATTCCGGCCAGGATCACGGGCACTTCCACACCGACCACGGCCCAACGCCGTCGTCGGTAGGCGTGAGGTAGGCGGTCCATCCCCGGGAAGGCCGAATCAAGCCTGCGGATGATCCCGTCGACGTTCAGATCCTGCCGTTCGGACAGAGCCGCCGCCATCACCAAAATGGCCAGCCACTCCGAAGATCGGGGCATCCGTCGATACAATGCAAGCCGGACCAGGACGACGACCGAGACCGCCAACGACAGGCCGTCGACCAGTTGGAGCAGGTCGAAGACGACCTGCACCCAGCCCGGCATGTACAGGGCAATCCGCGCGGGGGTCGCTCCGATCGCCATCGCGACGCCCGCGACCAGGGCCATCGCGTCGACCAGCGTCATCGATCGGGGCTCGGTTCGGCTCAAGTCGTCTCCCCTCCCCGGGCGGAGGGCCCGACGATCCTGGGCCGAGCCGATCGATCGAGCGGCCCGCTCATGGTCTCGCCGAACCAGCCCGGCCCCACCCGGAAGACGAGCATCCGGGCCAGCAAGAAGGCGACGACCAGCCAGGCGAGGGTCATCGCGTGCTCGGCGATCCAGCCTCCCGAAGGGATCGGGAACTCATTCCGATCGAAGATGACCGTGATCGTGCCGAGGATGAGAGCCAGGCTCGCCCCGACCCACTCGGTCCATCCCCAGGGTCGGCCCTCGACCCTCTCCGCCAGCGCCGCCACGGCGGGAACTCCGAACAGCAATCCCATCGGCAGTTGGGCCAGGAGCCAGAACGATTTCCGGAGCAGGATCGGGCCCATCCCCGGGCCGAAGCCGCCCGAGGGAGTGACCAGATCGGCCCCCTGGAGCCCGAAAACGGCCAGGGGGCCGGAGATCGCCAGCGTCGCCAGTCCGGCCAGGCCCAGGGCCTTCGACCAGGGCGCGAGTCGATCTCGAAGGAGCCGAGACGCGGCGAGCCCGACGACGAGGAAGACCAACTCGACGCCCGCGATCGCCCAACGCCAGCCGCCGAAGTCGATCGGCGAGCGAGCCAGGCCCGGGAACGACGCGTAGAGCCGGTTGACGAATCCATCAACATTCAATTCTTGCCGGCCGGCGAGCATCGAGGCCGTCACCAGGATCGACAGCCACTCTGAAGGCCGGGGCATCCGTCGATAACGGGCCAGGCGGGCCAGCACGACCGCCGAGAGGGCCAGCGAAAGCCCCCGGATCAGGTCGACCAGCCCGAAATAGGCCAGGACCCAGACCGCCGGCATGTGCATGAAGAACGACCGGCCCGGTATCGCGACGAAGGCCAGCGCGACGCCCAGGACCAGGGCCATCGCGTCGACCAGCGTCATCGATCGGGGCTCGGGACGTCCCATCGCCTACTGCCCGGGGCCGCGATGCGCCGGGTCGCGGGTCGGCAGCATCCAGGGCTTGGGATAGGGGAGGTGCCGGCCCGTGCTCCAGTCGTCGGTGTAGGGGCTCCGGTTGTACGGGAGGGGCTGCGAATAGTAGCCGCCCCGCGCCGGGGCCGCACGCTGGAAGAACCGGGGTTGCGCGGGCCGGGCGTACCGATACGCCGGCGCGGGGGCGTATTGATATTGATACTGGCCGAACGCCGAGCCGCCCCAGGTCAGGGCCAGGAGCCCGAGGACCGGGGCCGCGATCGATCGCGGCGAGAACCTGATGCGATGACTCATCGGAGAATCCCCCCGTCAGAGGAAGGGCCGAGGGGCGGAAGTCACCCCCCGGAAATCTTGACCGGCCGCCCGGCTTCGAGCGCGGCGAGGATGGCGTCGGTGTCGTACACGCAACCGCCCCAGGTCCCGCCGCCGATCGCCTGCAAGGCGGCCCAGAGCCGGGTGTCGTCGGGAAGATCCGGGTCGGGCGAGAGCCCGGGATGTGGCGGCCGGTCGATCAGCAGGAGGGCGGCCTCCTCGGGCGAAAGGTCGCGTCCGCCGGCCCCGACGAGGTCGACCGAACCCTCCAGTCTAACACGGTCGACGACGATCCGGATCGAATCGCCGTCGACGACCCGCCCGATCGGCCCGCCGGCCAGGGCCTCGGGCCCGACGTGCCCCACGCAGGCCCCGGTCGACACCCCGGAGAACCTGGCATCGGTCACCACCGCGACGTCCTTGCCGAACGAGAGATGCTTGAGGGCGGCGGTGATCTGATAGATCTCCTCCATGCCCGTCCCCAGCGGACCCCGGCCGATCAACACCAGTACGTCGCCCGACCGGATCGGGTTCGGCCCCTGTCCCTTGATCGCCGAGATCGCGTCCTTCTCGCGGGCGAAGACGCGGGCCGGGCCGGTCTTCCGGTAGACCCCGTCGGGGTCCACGACCGTCGGGTCGATGGCCGTGCTCTTGATGACCGAACCCTCCGGCGCGAGGTTCCCTCGCGGGAACGTGACCGTGCTCGTCAAGCCCCGGGATCGGGCGCGGTCGGGGCCCATGATGACGTCGTCAGGGTCGACGCCGTCCTGCTCCCGGAGCCGTTCGCGGAGCCTGGCCCGCCGGTCGCTCGCGGCCCACCACTCCAGGGTACGCCCCAATGGTTCGCCGGTGACGGTCAGGGCCTCCAGGTCGAGGAGCCCCAGGTCCCGGAGGTGGAGCATGACCTCGGGGACGCCGCCGGCCAGATAGGCGCGGATGGTCGGGTGATAGCTCGGGCCGTTGGGCAGGACGTCGACCAGCCGGGGGGTCCGGCGGTTGATCCCGGCCCAGTCCTCGACGGTCGGCCGGGCCAGGCCGGCGGCGAAGGCGATGGCCGGGACGTGCAGGAGCAGGTTCGTCGAGCCGCCGAACGCCGCGTGGACGGTCATGGCGTTGCGGATCGAGGCGTCGGTCACGATGTCGGACGAGGTCAGCCCGCGATCGGCCAGGTTGACGAGGGCCCTCGCGGATCGACGGGCGACGTCCTTCCAGATCGGCTGGCCCGACGGGGCGAGCGCGGCATGAGGGACCGTCAGCCCCAGGGCCTCGGCAACCACCTGCGACGTCGCCGCCGTGCCGAGGAACTGGCAGCCGCCGCCCGCCGAGGCGCAGGCCCGACAGCCCAGCTCGGAGGCCTCCTTGAGGCTCAACTCGCCGTGCGAATAGCGGGCCCCGATCGACTGGATCTTGCCCGCGTCCTCCCCCTGGCGAGGGGGCAGCGTGACCCCGCCCGGCACCAGGACCCCCGGCAGGTGCCTCGATCCGGCCAGGGCGAGGAGCATCGCCGGGAGCCCCTTGTCGCACGTCGCGACCCCGAGAACTCCCAGCCGGCGAGGCAATGAGCGGATCAGCCGCCGGAAGACGATCGCCGCGTCGTTCCGGTACGGCAGGCTGTCCATCATCCCGGTCGTGCCTTGCGTCCGGCCGTCGCACGGGTCCGACACCATCCCCGCGAACGGGGCGACCCCCAGCGCGGTCAGTTCCTCGGCCGCCTCCTGGACCAGCAGGCCGACCTCCCAGTGCCCCGTGTGATAACCGAGCGCGATCGGCGTCCCGTCGGGAGCCCGGAGGCCGCCCTGGGTGCTGAGGATGAGATACGGATCGCGGTCGACCTCGTCGGGCTTCCAGCCCATCCCGGCGTTCTGGGTCAGGCCGAAGAGGTCGCCCGAGGGCCACTCGCGGAGCATCGCGTCGGTCAGCGGGATCGACCCGGCCGGCCCCTCGGCCTTCGTCTGGACGTCGAGGATCGAGGCATCCGGCGACTCGACGAAGTCGGCGAAGGTCGGGCGGGAACCGCTGCGGGCGCTGGGCATGGCGATGGTCTCGGAGGGAGGCCGACCCCGGCTCGCGCGGGGTCGTCATCCCTCGATCACACCATGATTTCCCCCGCCCTACAATGGCCCGTCCCTCGACGCTCAGCCGTGGAGCAACTCGGGCAGAGGCTTGCCGCCGTCGACCAGCCTGATCGGCCGCCCGTCGGGGGTCTCGAACTGGAAATTCGGGTCGATCCCGAGCGAGGTGTAGAGCGTGGCGGCGAGGTCGGCCGGGGTGACGGGGCGGTCGACCGGCGAGTCGCCCTTGGCGTCGGTCTTGCCGATCACGGCCCCCTTGGGGATGCCCGCCCCGGCGAGCAACGCGCAGTTGGCCCGGCCGTGGTGGTCTCGCCCGGCGTTGCCGTTGATCTTCGGCGTCCGGCCGAACTCGCCCATCGCGATCACCAGCGTCTCGTCGAGCAGGCCGAGCCGTTTCAGGTCGTCGAGCAGGGTCGAGAGGCCCATGTCGAGCGGCGGGGCCAGGTTCGTCCTGATCGAGGGGAAATTCTGGGCGTGGGTGTCCCACTGGAGCTGGTTCGCTCCGCGGTTGTTGATCGTCACGAACGAGACCCCGGCCTGGACCAGCCGGCGGGCGAGCAGGCACGACTGGCCGAAGGTCGTCCGGCCGTAGGCTTGTCGCATCTCGGGCGTCTCGTCGCCGATCCGGAACGCGGCCTGGGCCTTGGGCGAGGTGAGCAGGTCATACGCCCGGTCGGCGAACTGGTCGCGGCTGGTGACGAGGGTCGTCGCGGCGACGTCGCGGCCGAACCCGTCGAGGGTCTTGACCATCCCCCGGCGGCGGTTGAGCCGGTCGAGCGTCACCTGGTCGGGCGGGGTGAGGTTCTGGACCCGGAAGCCCTCGACGTTCGGGTCGCCCCCGGCCGCGAACGGGTCGTAGGCGGGCGTCAGGTAGCCGCTCGACGCGAAGATCGGGGCGTCGGGCATCGCGACGTAGGGCGGCAGGGCCCCTCGGGTGTTCTCGATCGTCTTCGAGACGACGCTGCCGAAGCTGGGATAGACCAGCGCCGGGCTCGGCCGGTAGCCGGTCAGCAGGTGGTGGGCGGCGCGGTCGTGGTCGGCCTCGGGCGAGGTGACGGACCGGACCAGCGTCACGCGGTCCATCACCTTGGCCAGGTTGGGGAAGACCTCGCTGATCTTCAGCCCCGGGACGGCCGTGTCGATCGGCTTGAACTCCCCCTTCACGTCGGACGGGGCGTCGGGCTTGGGGTCGAAGGTGTCGATGTGCGAGGGGCCGCCGGCCATCCAGATCAGGATGCAATGCTTGACCTTCGTCGGCTTGACGCCGCCCGGCCCGGCCGCGAGGCTCCGGAGCCGGAACAGGTCGTCGAGCCCCAGGCCGAAGGCGGTCAACATCCCGGCGCGGAGCAGCGAGCGGCGGCTCGGCCCCGGGCAGGCTCGCGGGTCGGTCACGCTGGGTCGGGCCACGGCTTGCCTCCGGTCGGTTCAGTGGTTGAAGGCGAATTCCCGCGAGTTGAGCAACGCCCAGAACAGGTCCTCGGCCGCCTCGCGGAGATCCTTGGCCTGGGCCAGCTCGGCGGTCCAGTGGGCCAGCTCCTCCGAGGTCGGCGGCCGGCAGATGGTCCGCAGGTAGAGGTTCTCGACGATCGAGTCGGGCTCGGGGGCGAGTTCGAGGAGGTTGGCGAGATAGCCCCGGGGGCTGGATATCTTCTCCTCGATCACGCTGCCGCCGATCACCAGGAGCGACTGGCGGAGGCTCAGTGCCGGGTTGGCGACCGAGGCACAGCCGTTGACCCGCGTGCAGCGGCCGAATGTCTCCAGGATGGCGCTCTGGGTCGCCGGGTCGGTGATCTCGATGGCCCGGGTGCCGGCGGGCTTGTTGTTGAAACGGTTGACCACGTCGGTCGCCTGGGCCAGGGCGTCGGCCATCTGGTGGGCGGTCAGCGGACGGGGCATCTGGTGTGAGAACAGGCGGTTGTCCTGCTCGTTGCCCGGCACGGTCGTCGAGGCCAGGGCATAGGCTTCCGAGTTCGCCACGGTCCGGATCAGGTCGCGGACGTCGTACTTGTGCTCGACGAAGTGCCTCGCCAGCGCGTCGAGAAGCTCGGGATGGACCGGGGGGTTGGACCGCGAGAGGTCGTCGGGCGGGTCGGCGATCCCCTTGCCGAAGAACTGGGCCCAGACCCAGTTGGCCATCGCCCGGGCGAAGAATGGGTTGTGGGGCGAGGTCATCCATTCGGCAAGCTTGGTCCGGGGGTCTTCGGCCTCGGCGACCTTGATCGGCTCGCCGGTCAGGAGCCTGGGCTCGGCCGGTTTCCTGGTCCGGAGGTGCTCGATCTGGCCGTCGGGCTCGATCTTGACGACCGTCCGGTTCATCATGCCGGGGCCGCCGCCGGAGCGTTGGACCTTGGCGAAGGTGGCGGCCAGGCCGAAGTAATCGTCCTGCGTCCAGACGTCGAAGGGGTGGTCGTGGCACTGGGCGCAGCGAACCCGGAGGGCGAGGAACCGCTGGGCGGTCTTCTCGGCGGACACCTTGGGGTCGAGCCCTTCGAGGGCGTAGGCGACCGCGCCGGTCTCCTTGTTGTTCGGGTCGCCGACGGCGGTCAGAAGCTCGCGGACCATCGCGTCCCAGGGGGCGTTGTCCAGGAGCTTCCTCGCGAGCCAGGTCTGGTAGTTGATCGCCGGGACCTGCCCGAGGTCGGGCCGGGCGGTGGTGATCTCCAGGAGGTCGCCGAACTTGATCTGCCAGAACCGGGTGAAGTCGCGGCTCGCGAGCAGGCCGTCGACCAGCGTGGCCCGCTTGTCCGGGTCGGTGTCCTTGAGGAATTCGCGAATCCGGTCGGGCGAGGGCTGCTCGCCCGTCAGGTCGAGCGAGACCCGGCGGAGGAAGACGGCGTCGCTCGCGGGCGGGCTCGGGGGCACCTTGAGCGATTCGAGCCGGCTGAACAGCAGGTCGTCGATGAAGTTCCGGCGGGCTCGGGCGGCGAAGTCGAACTTCAGGTCGGGGTTGATGAGCGTCGCCAGCCGGGTCGAGACGACCTGCGAGCCGTAGCGGACGATCAGGTCGGCCTCGGCCCGGCGGAGGAGCTTCGCCAGTCCCCGGGCGTCGATCGACGCGGCCGAGTCGTCGTTGACCTTGTAGATGGCCAGCCGGGTCACGTCGCGCCCGTGTCCGTCCGCGAAGTGGGCGACGACGCGGAGTTGCTGGGGGCCCGGCTCGTCGAGCCGGATCGAGCCGGGCTCGACCGAGAGGCCGGTCAACTTGCCGTGGTTCCTGGGAGTCGAGTAGGGGACGCCCGCCCTGAGCCAGTCGAGGAGCGTCCGATACTCCTCCGAGTTGACCTTGATCCTCGGACCGCCGACGTGCGGGATCACGCCCGTCGCCTTGGCCAGGAACAGGCTGGATTCGGGGCGGAACGTCGACAACCGACGCTCGCCAAGGTCACGGGTCAGGCTCCGATGGTCCCCCTCGGGGTCGTAGCCGAAGAGCGAGAGGTGGAAGCCGTTCTGTCCGTCCCCCTTGCCGTGACAGCCGCCGGTATTGCAGCCGGACCGGGTCAGGATCGGCGCGATGTCCTGGGCGAAATCCCACGCCCGAGGGGAGTCGCCGACCTCGATCTCGGCTCCGGCGGTCGACTTGCCGGAGGCCGCCACGATCCGCGCCTTACCGGGCTTGACGGGCCGGACGTACCCCTGGCCATCGACCTCGACGACCCCGGCCGGCTCGACCTTCCACGCGACGGCTGCCGTCAGGTCGACTCGGCCGCCGTGCCGGCCCTCCCCCTCGGCGACGAGCTGCAAACCGGTGTCGCCCGCGAGCAGTGTCGCCCTCGCCGGATGGATCGAGATCGGCGGCGGGGGCGGAGCCGGCGGCTCGATCTTCTTGACGACGGGGACAGCCGGCGGCGTCGAGGTCGGCTCGACGCCGCCGCGATCGCAGCCGGCAATGGTCGCCAGTCCAAAGGTCAACGCGAGCGAGAGGCGGGCATGTCGCGTCAAGGTTCGGCCCTCTCCCGATGCGGGTCCGGCCCGGCGAGGCTCTGACGGGCGTCCTGGGATACGATCAATCCTAAATCGTTAATCGAAACTCCGCAAGCCCCGGCCCCGGGGTCGGGCGGTTTTCCTGGCTCCGGGCCGAATTCCGGCCTTCGCCGATCAATCGTTTGACGATCCCGGCGGCCGGAGTAAGATTTCTGTAGAGACTGTCACGACTGACGGAGGCGAAGACACGATGGAGCTGACGCCCGCGGCCCAGAAATTCGTCCTGCACTGGGGCGAGATGGGGCAAGCCTGGGGCATCAACCGGACGATGGCGCAGGTCCATGCCCTCCTGTTCGTCTCGCCCGAGGCCCTGGACGCGGAGGAGATCAGCCGGCTCCTCGACGTCAGCCGGTCGAACGTCTCGACGAGCCTCCGCGAGCTGATCACCTGGGGCGTGGTCAAGCGGGTCCACATCATCGGCGACCGCCGCGACCGGTTCGAGGCGCTCAAGGACGTGATGGACACGTTCCGGGTCATCATGGCCGAGCGCAAGCGCCGCGAGATGGACCCGACCATCGCCCTGCTGGAGCACTGCGTGGGCGAGGCGGAGACCGGCGGCCCGACGGACGAATACACGCATCAGCAACTGGTGAAGATGCTCGACTTCGTCCGGATGGTCACCGCCTGGTACAGCCAGATCGACCGGCTGCCGACGCCCGCGCTCCAGGCACTCTTCAAGGGCGGAGCAGGGCTGGCCCGGCTGTTCGGCGGCGAATCCCGGGCCAGGCCGGAGCCGACCGGGGCGGGCTCGGTCGCCGAGGGCTGACCGGGACGTTCACCGGGCGGCCTTCCTCGCGCCCTTCTCGGGCACCTTGGGCCGGGCTCGCTCGGCCTTCGCGCGTTGCGCCGCGTCCTCGTAGGAGCGGATGGCGTCGTCGTCGAGGTAGCGGTCGATCAGGCCCTTCGTCTCGTCGAGTTGGGCCCGGGCGTTCCGGGTCAGGACCAGCGTCTTCGACTCGGCCTCCTGGCGTTCGCCGTCGGCGCGGATCTGGTCGAGCCGCTTCTCGAAGGATTCGCGGGGCGTGAGCTTGCGGAACTCGCGGATCGCCTCGTCGAGGCCCGCCCAGTCCTCGCCGTCGAGCCGGGCCTTCATCCTCGCCTCGAATCGGGACCGGGACGCGATCACGTCGATGATCCCGTCGCGGAGGGCGTCGAGCCTGGCTTCCAGGGCGAGGGTCAGGGGCCTGGGCTCGATGATGATGGTCCGCTCGTCGGGCGTCTCGCCGGGCATCACGGGGAGGTCGACGATGGGCTCCTCGTTCCCGGCCAGGAGGCGGAGCGAGACGAGACCTTCGGCGAATCCGGGAGCCAGCACGATCCTCCCCTCGCGGTCGGTCATGCCCAGCTCCTCAGGCCTCGGCCCCGGCGGGATCGACCGGCCGATCAGCCTGTAGCCGGCGGCGGGCAGGCGGTCCCCCTTGAGCAGGAACCGGAGCCGGGTCGGCATCGAGGCCGGCTTGATCCCCAGCGCGACCAGCCTGTTCTTCCGGGCGTACCGGTTCGTCAGCGGGTCGCCCAGCCCCCGGATGATCTCGCAGCGGGCGATGGCCCCCTCGCGCCTCTCGACCCGGAAATACGAATAACGGACCTCGACGATCTCGGGCGTTGACCCGTCGTCCTTCGGGAAGACCCGGAGGGCCCGGAAGATCGAGCCGACCGGGGCGACCTCGCCGAGCGGGCTGGCCACGGGCAGGGCCCCGCCCTGGACCCGGAACGAGACCCCGCCCGCCTTCGACTCGCCAACCTCGGCCGACGGCGCGAACATCGCCAGGGCCAGGCGGAGCAGGTCGCGAGGGAGGTCGGACGGATGCGCGACGTCCCTCGACTGGACCTCGCCCAGCCAGCCGGTCGACACGTCCAGCTCTCGCCCTTCGAGGGCGAATCCCGATTTCCGGGGCCTGACCCGGATCGCCCAGACCTTGTCGGCCTTCCCCGAGGCGGGTTTGAGGTCGCCGGCCTTCAAATCCGCGATCGGGATCGCCGGGAGCGGCCCGAGGTCGGCGACGATCTCGATCGCCCAGGGCTCGCCGACGAATCGGGCGGTCAATTCCCGCCAATCGTCGAGGACCGCCGAGCGCCCGGCCGCGTCGATCCGCGTCCCGGGGTCGAAGTCGAGCAGGACGCGGATCGCATACGTCTTGAGGTCGATCGGGTCGGATTTCGGGACCTGGGGCCGTGCGAAGGCCGCGGACAGGGCGAGGAAGGTGAGTGCGGACACGGCCAGGCGCGTCATTGTGGGTCCTTGGCGAACCACGGCTCGACCTCCCAGGTTGTGATGCCTTGATAGAGGTGGTCGACCGCCTCGGCCGGCCCTCGGAGGTTCGCTCGCCAGGCGAAATGGTCCTCGACCTGCCAGAGCGGCAGGACCGGCAGCTCGTCGCGCGACTCCCGGTCGACCTGGAGGGCGATGGTCCGGGCCGAGGTCGTCTCCGGGGCCCGGTCGAGCTGGATGAGGAGCTGGAGAATCCTCGGGCTGGCCGCCGAGGCGAGCGCGTCGGCCGACGTCGGCGCGTCGTAGCCGGGGACCAGGAGCGGCCCGGCGTCGAGGAGCGGGCGTTTCGGCCGAGAGGCCCGGTAGGCGAGGTCGAACCGCCGGCCGGCGAGGAGGCCGGCCTCCAGCTCCGACTCCGGGCGCCCGACGAGCTGGACCTCGACGCCGATCAATCGGAACGACTCGGCGATCTTCGGGCAGACGGCGAGGGCCTCGGGGCTCGGCGGGTACTCCAGGGTCAGCCTGATCGGGCTCCCGCCCATCTCCTTCCTCGCCGCCGCGACCAGCCCTTTCGCCAGGAGCGGCCTGTATTCGAGGGGCTCGACGTCGGCGGCGTCGACGAAGCTCCCCTTCGCGAACGGGCCGTCGGAGACGGCGTTGACCTCGTCGGCGGGATGATGGAGGACTTGGTCTTCGAGCAACATCTTCCGGTCGATCGCCATCGAGAGGGCCCGCCGGAGCTTGCGGTTCCGGAGCGCGGGGGTCCGGCCGTCGAGGGCGATCCGGTGGACGCTCGGGGTCGAGAACCGGCCGAGTCTCAGGCCGGCGTCCTTCGCGACCTCGGCCAGCCGGTCGGGCGGGACGTGCTCCAGCAGGCTCACGTCGCCCCGTTGCAGGGCCTCGAAGGCGGACACCGGGTTCGGGTAGCGGATCTCGCGGATTCGACGGACCTTCGGCGCGTCGGGGCCGGTCGCGACCGAGTGGAGCAGGGTCACGGAATCGGCCGAGGACTCCCACCGATAGGGCCCGTCGCCGACGGGCCTCCGCCCCTGCCCGACCGAGGAGACCCAGCCGTCGGCCGCCGCGTGGGCCGGGCCGACGGGGGCGATGAGCCAGTCCTCGGGCTTCATGCTCGACCGGGTCAACCTGACCTCGACGTGCGCCTCATCGGTCGCCTCGACGCGGTCGAGCAGGTCGGCCCAGCGGGCGTTGTAGCCGGGCGAGGCGGGCGAGGCCCGGTCGGCCAGCGACCGGGCGACGTCGATGGACGAGACCGCCCGCGAGCCGTCGGACCAGGTCACCCCGCCGCGAATGCCGATCTTCAGCCCCTTGCCCAGCTCCAGGAGTTCGAACCCGGTCAGGAGCTGCCCCGGCGCCTCTCCCCGGATGGACGGCTCGTCGTCGGAGGCGAGGAGGAAGAGATAGAGGAGCCGGGCGACCCGCCCGGAGGCCGGCGAGGTCGGGAACGGGCCCACCCCGCCCGCGACGTCGGCCACGGCCACGGTGAGCGTCGGCTCCGCCTCGAAGGCCGCGCGATAGGCCGATTCGAGGCCATCCGACTCGGGCCAGGTCCGGGCGGCCTCGGCCAGGAGGTCGACCCGGTCGGAAGGGGGCGCCTTCGCGGCCCGGTCGAGCAGGGCCTTCGACCGGTTCAGGAACCGGGCGCGGGCGGATCGGGCCTCGGTGTGGCCGGGGGCGGCCCGTTCCAGCTCGCGGAGCAGCCGGCGGCCGACGAGGAAGTCGCCCGCCTCGAAGGCCCGGTCGATCCGCCTCGCGTAGGAGTTCGCCAGTTGGTCGGCCAGGCCCGGGTAATCGGGCTTGCGGGCGGCGAGGTCGCTGAGGAGCCGGAGCCCCCGCGCATTGTCTTCCGCCAGGGCGGCCGATCCCTCCTCGAAGAGCAGGCGGTTGACCCGATCGTCCAGCCCTCGCCAGTTCGGGTCGCGGAATCGGACGAGCAGATAGCGCTCGAAGGCCCGCGTGTAGTCCCCCTCCTTGAGATACCGGTCCCCCTCGGCGAGGAGCATGTCGTCGAAGTATTCGACGTCCTTGATCGAGGATCGCTTGACCTTGAAGTCGCGAGGCTCGCCCTCGATCATGTGGACGATGACGAACTGGTCGGCCTCGTCGGGGGCCTTCCTGACGAATGGGTCGTTCCGCCTCGACCGGCCCTCCTCGGCCTTCCGCGCGGCCTCGTCCAACTCCGCCAGGCTCCTCGACTTCTTCTTCGGGTCGAGCGGCGGCAGAGGGCGCGGCGAGACCGGCTCGACGTCATAGACCGAGCCGTCGATGAGGGTGATCCGGTCGAACGGGGCCGACTTGAGCAGGTCGGCCGGCTTCGGCCGGGGCGGGGTTGGAGCCTGGGCCAGGGTGCCGGTCGGAGAGGCGAACGACGTCGCGAGGGTCAGGGCGATTCCCGAGATCAACCCGAGCGCCCTCACTCGCCTCGCAATCTGTCCGGGGGCGAAGCCCTTTGGAGTGCGGGAGCTTGCTCCCGCTTTGAGGCCCCGGAGCTTGCTCCGGGCGCAACCGGACAGGATTGCGGAGCAAGCTCCGCGAGGCAAAGCGGGAGCAAGCTCCCGCACTCCAAAAAAGGCGGGCACGCCTCTCCTGGGCGAGGGGGCCGGAAGTTCGTCAGGCCCATCATCGTCGATCTCGCTCATGGTTTGGGCCCTCCCGAGGATTCGGAGCCGCCGGAACCCAGCACGCGGACCGATCCCAGGCCGACCGGGATGGCCAGGCTCGGCCCGGCGGCGAGCGGGCCGCCGGCCGGGAGGATCTCCAGCGCGGTCGTGGATTGCGGCGAGCCGTCGACCATCGAAAACCGCCGGACCGAGCCGTCACGCCCCAGGAACCAGGCCGACTGGTCGAGGATTGCCGGCGGTCCGGAGGCGATCGTGTCGACCAGCTTCGAGGACCAGAGCCGCCGGCCGTCGGGGGCGAAGGCCACGACGTTCCCGGCCGAATCGGCCACGAAGGCATGATCGGCCACGGCGACCGGGCCGATCAGCCGGGGCGCCTCCAGGGTCCAGCTCCCCTGCGGCCCGAGGTCGCGCGAGGCCAGCGAGCGGAGCTTGCCGTCGGCCGTCGCGATCAGGATCGAGGCCCCGGTCGAGGCCGGGTCGGCGGCGAGCGGGCTGTCCAGCTTGAGCTCGGCGGTCATCGACAGTCGGGGTCGGCCCGTCGAGTCGACGGCGATCCGCCGGAGGGTCGCCTCCGAGTCGGCCAGCGCGACCGCCCCGCCGTCGAGCGCCACCGGGGCCCGCCAGCGGATCGGCCGCGATCGGTCGAACGGCGGGACGTAGGGGTCGGCGGCGGAGGTCCCCGTCTTCGGGTCGATCAGGTAGACCCGGCCGTCGAGGCCCGGGACGAGCAGGTTCTTGCCGAGGGCCAGGGCCGACGTCGCCAGCGGCGCGGGCAGCTCGACCGGGCGGAACTCGCCCGAGCCGGAGCGGATCAGGACCCGGCTCGCCCCGGGTTCCGGGACGATCACCGTCGCGCCGTCGACCTCCAGCCGCTGCGAGGTCGCGGGCGGGAGCCGGAAACTTCCGGGTTTCGGCAGCGGCTGCTCGACGAACCCGCCCCTGAGGAGCCGATCGCGGCCGATCGAGAGGGGTCGGCCATCGGTGCCGATCGACGTGAGGGCGTCGCCCGACCCCGAGCCGGCGAGCCCGACCGGCCAGGCCGAGCCGAGGACCGTCCGCCATCGGACCTGGCCCGACGCGGGGTCGACCCCCCAGAGCGCGGTGCCGGGCCCGTCGTCGTGCTGATGGGTCAGGACGAGCACCCGGTCGAATCCCTGGATCGGTCCCAGCGCGGGCCCGGCCTCGCCGAGGCTCCAGATCGTCGAGAGCCGGCCGCGCTCCTGATCCAGCTCGAATCGGCCCGACCGCGACGAGGCAAGCCAGTAGTCTCGGTCGGTCCTGGCCCGCCCGAAGGCCGGCCCTTCGAGATCGGCCCCCGGCGCGATCCGGGCGATGGGCGCGGCCGGCCCCTTGGCGTCGAACAGCTCGACCGAGAACGCCATCAATTCGCCCCGGTCGCTGCACGACCAGATCAGCGGCCCCGACGAGGCGGGGGTCGATCGCGTCCAGCCGCCGATGGGGATCTCCTGGACCTGGCGGAACTTGAGACCGCCCTCCTCGACGACGTAGACCCTCCAGCGCCCCTGGTCGATCGCGTGGTTCTCCGGCAGGACGAAGAACCGGCCGACCCGGGCGGGCGGGCAGGCGACCGAGCCCGCCGCCTGGCCGAGATACTCGACGGCGACGCAGGCGAGCGGGTCGAGCCCGAGGACGAACAGGCAATCCTCGTCGGCCAGGAGGAAGAGGTGCTGCACCGACTCGTCGGCGACCGGCGTCCTGGCCAGCCGACGCCCTAGCTGGAGCGTCCCCCGGAGGGCGCCCGAAGCCAGGTCGATCTGCAAGAGCCGCCCGTCGACGGTCGGCTGGAAAAGCTGGTTGCCCAGCACGAGCGGCGGGTCGGCGACCGCGCCTTCGAGTGTTTGCCGCCAGATCAGGCCGCCGTTCCGGCCGTCCAGCCGGATCAGCTCGTCCGACCGGGCGTCGACGACGAGGACCGACGCGGGATCGCCCGCGACGGCCAGCGGCGGGAACGGGCTGGCGACGCCGACCGGGACCTGCCAGCGGGGGGCCCCCGAGGCGGCGTCGAGCCCGTAGACCAACCCGTCGGCCAACGCATAGGCGACCTGGCCCGGCCCGCCCGGCGGGGCCTTCCCCGATTCGAGGCGGAGGACCAGGCTCGTCGCCGGCCCGAGCGGTTCCGCCCGGGGAACGGTCTCGCCGGGACGTCCTGAGGGGTCGAAGGCGACGGCGGACCGGATCTGCTCGTTCGCCAGGGCGAGCCAGGCGGCGACGTCCTTGTCCCGGGCGAGGTCGGGATGGCGCCGGATCAGCCCATCGCGGGCCAGATAGGCATTGTCGGGCCGGTTCGCCTTGAGGGCTGAGTCCATCAGGGCGAGGGCGGCGGCCCGGTCCCGGCTCTTGCGGATCGCGGCCCGGGCCGTCTCCAGCTTCCGGGGGACCTGCGAACGCTCGATCAGCGAGTCGGCCGCCTGGCCGGCGACCCGGCGGTGGAGCTGGACGGCCGACTCGGCCTCGGCCAGGATCTTCGGGTCGGCCAGGTCGCCGGCCCGCTCGGCCAGCCCCTCGGCGGCCTTGCGGAGGTCCTCGGCCAGGTCGAGCGAGGAATCCCGGTACTCTTCGAGCGAGCCGACTTCCTGGACCATCGACCGGGCTTCCTGGAGGGCGTTGCCCCACGAGGCGCCGACGTTCCCGGTGTGCTGGCGGACCCTGGCCAGCGCCCGGAGGACCCTGGCCTTGTCCGCCCGCCGGTCGTCGGGGTTGGCGGCCAGGAAGTGGTCGAATCCCCGGATCGCGTTCGGGAAGTCGCCCGCCGTCATGTCCTCCGTCGCCACGTTGAACTGGCGGAGGGCGTTGGCCCGGGCGATCATCCCCCAGAGCAGGACGCTGAAGAGGACCAGGACGCCGAACGTGACGACCAGCCCGATGACCATCGGCGAGGTCAGGACCCGGTCGTCGCCGGGGGCCCTCTGGAACGAGGGGACAGTGACCCCGAACCGTCCGGCCAGCCCCGATCGCCCTCGATCCGCCCCCGGGTCCAATTCCAGTTCGGCCGATTTCGTCCCGGTCTTCCGCATCAGGCTCCCGAGCGATTGCGACGACCCCGATGGGATCTCCTCGGGCGATTCCGACGAGCCGGGACGCCGATACCTCGTCCGCTTGAGCGGGGCCTCGCGGGCCGGGCCGGCCGGGGGCCTCGGCTCCGGTTCCTCGATCGAGGGGGGCGCCATCTCCATCCGGTGGAAGTCGACTCCGGCGGGCTTCGAGGGCTGGGACTTCGATCGTTCGAGCACGCTCGGCGCTTGCTGGATGACGGTCTTCTCGCCGTGGTCGGGCCCGTCTTCGAGGCTCAGGAGGAAGATCCGGCAATCCCCGACCCGGATCTCGTCCCCCTGATAGATGCTCTTCGACTTGACCTGGAGGCCGTTGACCTCGATCCAGGGGACCTCGGGCGAGGCGTCGGCCTTGAACCGGCGGCTCTTCCAGCGAATCCGGCCGTGGAAGGGCTGGACGCCGGCACCATCGAGGACGACGTCGCACATCGGGTCGGACCCGAACATGACCGGGTTGTCGCGAGTGATCCGCACCCGCCGGACCTGGTTGCGCCCGTCGTGGATTTCGAGGGTGGCCATGAGTCGTCCAACGTCTCCGAAGTTCGGCCGGACGGCCCGTTCAGCGCAGGTATTCTTGCGAGAGGACCTCGAATCCGTAGCCCCGGCCGGCCTGGACCACCCCGAACCGGGTGTTACGGATCTCGGCCGGCTGCTTCCCCTTGTATCTGACCTCGAGCTGTTCCAGGATCGACTCGATCCGCTCGGGGTAGAACTGGAAGATCACCCCCTCGCCGACGTCGAGCCCGGCCTTGGCGAGCAGGGCGAGGTCGGATTCCTTCCGTCCCTGGCCTCGCCAGACGAAATAGAGGCGCCTGTCGTCGGCGCCCGAGCCCGTGCGCCGGGTCGGCCGGGCCTGGGAGAAGTTCGAGGCGTAGATGAGCTGATTGCCCGAGACGACGGCCAGCTCGACCCCGAAGGCGTCGAGCTGTCGGGCGTATTCGTCGGCGGTCTGGCCGGTCTTGTAGAGGATGCTCCAGCGGTCCTCGCGGCGGACGCCGCCGTCGCCCGGGCCGAAGCCATAGCCGGGGCCGCCGTTGCCGACCTTCGATCGCCGCTTGCCGGCC
>JAJYDH010000369.1 GCA_021777685.1 Planctomycetota bacterium
CATCCGACATGCGTGCCCTCCTCGGGTCGTTGGAAGCATCGGGGAAATTCAGCCGTAACACCGGATCTCGTAGACCCGGGCCTGATCCGACCCGTTGGTCGCGGCGACTTCCAGGCGGATCGATCTCGCCGCCACCGGCTCGAAGTCGTGCCGGCGGAGCCGCTGATGATTGCCCGCGACCTTCGCCAGTTCGACCTCCTTGCCGTCCTCGGTCACGGCCAGGATTCGATAATCGCGGACGGTCTCGGGCTGGGGGGCTCGGACCATCTGGGCGTTGTGCGAATCCGACGAGGTCAGCGTCAGCTCGCGATGGAAGCCGGTATCGAAGGTGATCTGCACCCGACGGACCGTCTGCGTTTGAGCCCAGGCCAGGTCGATCCAGGGCTTGCCGCCGGACATCGGCGCGGCCCAGCGGTGTTCGAGCGAGCCGACGGCGTCGCGGACGATGCCGTCGATGACGCTCTCGGGCTTCGACCCCTCGGCGGCGGCCGAGGCGGTGACGGTGGCTTTCCTCGCCAGGTCGCGAGGGTCGTCGTTCTTGAGGTTCTTGATCGACTGGTCGTCGCGGAGGAGCGTCTGTTGCAGCTCGGCCAGGCGGCCGTCGGACTCGTAGAGCTGCCTCGGCGCGATCCCGTCGCGGACGCAGAGCGCCGCGGCGGTCCCGGCGGCCTGGCCCATCACCGCGCAGGTGGCCATGACCCGCGTCGAGGTGAAGGCGACGTGGCTGCAACTGGCGTTCCGGCCGGCCATCATCAGGTTGGCGAGGTCCTTCGAGTAGAGCGACCGGAGCGGGATGTTGTAGACGTCGGGCAGCTTGGTGCTGACGAACGGCCGCTTGTCGACGTCGTCGAAGCCGCCGGGCGGGTGCTCGTCCAGCCCCCATCCGCCGATGGCGACGGCGTCCTTGAAGTCGCCGTTCAGGCCCATCAGGTCCTGCTGGGTGAGGATGTGATCCCCCTCGATCCGCCGGCTCTCGCGCTTGCCGGGGACCATCCCCACCCAGTCCATCGCCCAGTTGGCGGCCTTGGGGAACTTGCCGCTGTTCTTGATGTAGTCCCAGACCCCGGTGACGATCGCCAGCAGCTCGAAGCGGATGCGCTCGTTGTCCCGGATCGTGTCGATCGCCCCTCCCCACTCGATCCACCAGAAGCCGTATTCGAACGAGGAGATCGGGCGGAACCGCAGGTGCTTCTGGTCGATCTTCCGGGCCCACTTCGGGGCCGTGTACGGCATCGGCTTGCCGAAGTCGCGGGCGGTGAACAGGACGCTGCTGCCCAGGGTCTCGCGCGAGGGCACGGGCCAGGCCAGGGGCTCGTTGAACTCCGATCGCGACTCGTGTCCCCACCGGATCGAGGCGCCGGCTTCGAGGGCGAGCCGGCTGTCTCCCGTGCAGTCGAGATAGAGCTTCGACCTGACCCGATAGAGGTGCTCGGTCTTGTCGCAACGGGCCATGACCCGGCGGATCTGGTTGTCCTGCGCCTCGGCGGCATAGACGACCGTGTCGAGCAGGAGGGTGATGTTGGGCTCGCTGACGACCTTGTCGTAGAGGAGCAAATCCCAGAGTTCCCAGGAGCGCTGGGGGTTGTTGGCGGCGTCGTCGAGCCGGAGCTCCTCGATAATCCCGCCCTCGCGCCAGCCGGGGCGGCCGGTGTGGTTGTTGGCGCCGACGACGTGCATCTTGACCTCGGAGCTGGAGTTGCCCCCCAGCCTCGACCGGTCCTGGATCAGGAGGACCTTCGCCCCGTTCCGGGCCGCCGCCAGCGCCGCGCAGACGCCCGCCGGGCCGCCGCCGGCGACCAGGACGTCGCACGACAGGTCGACCAGGGTCATCCTCGGCTCCCCCTCGAACCGCCGGGCGGCGAGGGCCGGGTCGAGGGGCGCGATCTCGCGGAACGAGTCGCGGATCTCGGCCGGGGATCGTTCGGGCGGCGACGCCCCGGCCTGCCCGTCGGCGAGGACCAGGAGCGAATAGGTGGACATTCCCGCCGCCGCCAGGAAGTCGCGCCGGGTCGGCCGGCCCGATGGCTCGTTCATGCGTCTGGTCCCGGATGAGGGTGTGATGCGCGGTCGGATCGTTTCCGACGATACCATTCGCGACGGGAAATGGAGACCCATCGTCCGGAAAAAGAGTGTTATCGTCGGCCGAACGTGACGATGAGTGACGAGGCCGACACTCCCGAGAGGGGGGGCGAGCTGGTGATGGCAATGACGTCTTCGACCAACCTGGGCGAGGGTCGGTGCCGGCGTCGGCTGGTTGATCGATTGGACCAGATCGGGTGATCCTCATGGACCGAGAGCAATCCCGAGGCCCTCGCGGCTTCCGACCGGCCGCTGATCAGTTCGAATCGCGGGTTCTGCTCAGCGGGATGGGCGGCTCGCTCCTGAACCGCCCGAACCTGCCGGTCGCGCCCTACGGCGCCACGTCGAGCACCATCAGCTTCATCGATCCCACGGTGAAGGTCCACAACGGCCAACACGCCTCGATCGGCCAGAAGTCGCTGATCGGCCCCTTCGCGACGATCGACGCCCGGGGCGGGACGATCCAGATCGGCGACGGCTCGGCGATCCTCGACAACTCGACCCTCGTCGATGCCCCCGGCGGCGGAGTCAAGCCGGGAAGCATCCTGATCGGCAACAATGTCGAGATCGGCTTCGGCGCCACCGTCGAGGGTCAGAGCACGATCGGCCTGTCGAAGTCCAGCACCTCGACGACGCCGACTTCGATCGGGCCGAACGCCCTGATCGACAACGCCACCATTCAATCCGGAGCGATCGTCTCCGCGCTGGCGAGGGTCGGCCCGGGCGTCACCGTCCCGACCGGCTACGTGGTCCTCCCGGGGGCCAACGTCACGACCAATGCCCAGGCGTCCGACCCGTCGCTGGGCATGGTCCGCAAGATCACCACGGCCGACCAGACGCTCGTGACCCAGCAACTCGCCCACGACTCGCTGCTGGCCGCCGGCTACGCCTCGCTCGTCGACGGCGACTCCACCACCGGCACGACGGGCGTCGGGATGACCAAGGGCGTCTATCTTCAGGATCAGACCACGATCACCGGCATCGGCCTGGAGCCGGGATCGGCCAACGGCGTGACCTTCGAGCCCTCCAAGTCGACCAGCCCCCAGTTTCAGTCGCCGACGCAGGATCTCGCCCCCGGCACGCTCTATACCTTCCCCGCCCGGATCACCGGCCGGGCGTTCTTCTCGGCCCGGCCGCAGGCGGTCAAGCACAAACTCGGCCAGAAGAACGCGATCCGCGCCGACGACGGCCAGCCGATCTCGTTCGCCTCGGCCCCCAGCACCGGCAACGCCGTCACGATCAACTCGCCGGCCGGCAGCACCACGACCACGAGCAGCGGCGGCATCACCACCCAGGTCACGGGCGGGGCGATCAACATCGGCTCCGGCATCCGGGTCGCCGGCCGCGTCGTGATCCTCGGCGGTCCCAACCCCACCGCCACCGTAACGACCACGGTCACGACAACCCCCATCTCGACCGCGACCACGACGGTCACGACGACATCCAACGGCTCGGTCACGACCACCACCAAGGACAGCACCACGCCCACGACCACCACGACGACCACCAACTCGATCACCCAGGTCGCCGCGCCCAGCGACACGATCGGCAACAACGTGACCATCGGCAAGGAAGCGGTCGTCGACCGCTCGTCGATCGGCAACGGGGCGAGCATCGGAGCCCGGTCGCTCATCCAGGGCTCGACCGTCGCCGCCGGCGCCGTCATCCCCGCCGGGACGATCCTGGTCAACAACAAGGTTGTTGGGACCGTCGAGTGGTGAATTCGTCCCTCGGAAAGTAGGGGCCGCTCCGCGGCCCGGCGCTCCGAACTCCGCCGAGCGGCCCCTACGCATCCTGCTCGGGAAACTGTGGTTATGGCTCGTCAAACGGCATCGGGACTTGTCCTACCCTACGAATAACTCGTCGTCCCCGTCCGCATCACTGGTGGGCGGCCTTGATCTTGGCGATGAGGTCGGGCCAGAGCCTGGCCTCGTCGATCGCCGTGATCCACTCGATCGTCCCCTTCGGATGGTCGAGGTCGAAGGTCAGGTCGTCGCGAAGCCGGGGGCGGGGGCGACTCTCGGCCGTCGCCATGCCCAGCAGATAGGCGGTCGTCACCTCGTCCCAGATCGGCCAGACGATCGCGGAGCCGGTCTGCTCCTGGGCGAGCTTGGCATTCTGGGCGATCCAGGCGTCGAAGCGATTCAGGAGAAGAGGCGCCGGGTCGGGGAGCATGGTCAGGATCGTGTGGGCCCGGTCGGGCGTCATCCGGAGGACTTTCTTGGTGATCTCCGCGTCGCCGACAACGATCGAAATCCGGGAATCGAGCAGGACCCGCCAGGCGATCGGGTCGTTCTTGACGTTCCAGGGGTCGCCCCCCCGGGGATAACTATTGAAACCCATCGCCACGATCGTCACCCGATCCGCCCAGGTGGGATCGGTCAGGAGCGCCGAGGCGACGTCGGTCGCCGCTCCGAGGATCACAACGACCAGCCGGTTTTCGGCCGTTCGACCTCGGGCTTGCTCGATGAGGAAATCGACCCCGCCGTTGGGAAGGGGCCTGTCGGCCGCTGGCAATGCCTTGCTCGACCCGACGACGACCAGCGGGCGGGCCCGGGAGGGGAGTTTCGCGACCAGCTCCCGAGCGTAGGTCGCCGCCGTCTCGGCGGCCGGAGGGTTCAAGTTGGGGGCGTGGGTGGTCACGACCCCTTTGAGATCCAGCTCGGGAGACAGGGCGATGTGGGCGAGTGACCACTGATCGTCGACCTCGGCGCCGATGTCGGTCGTGACGACGACGGCCTTCCGGTCGGCCGGGGGCACGGCCAGGGCTCCCGAGATCAGAGCGGCCGCGATCCAAGAATTCATCGTCCCGGCTCCCGATTGGTATCAAGCCCGCCCGTTTCGCCGATGATAACGTTCGGCGGGCGCAAATGCTCGCGCCGCATCCGGGTTCGATTTTGCAAAGGTGTCATCGGGCGGGATGAGTCGTTCAGCACTCGGTCAAATCGGGTTCGTTCCTCCCGGCGAGTCCCCGCCTCCAGGCATAGAGGGCGACGGCGGTCGCGGTCGCGGCGTTGAGCGACTCGACCCCGGGTTGCATGGGAATCCGTCGGGTCGGGCCGGCCCGGAGCCGGTCGGGCAATCCAGGCCCTTCGATCCCCGCGACCAGGCCGAATCGGTCGGGGAAGGGTTCCGACCCGATGTCGGGACCCTCGGCGGACAGGGCAATGATGGGGAGCTGGGATGATTCGAGGTCGCGGATCGACGGTCCGTGTTCGAGGGCGACCTGAAACAGCGCCGTGCCGGCGGCCCGGGCGGCCTTGGGGTGGAAGGGATGGGCGGCCTCGCGGAGGAGGACGACCCGAGCGGCCCCGAAAGCGGCGGCCGAGCGGATCACGGCGCCCACGTTCTCGGGATCCTGGAACGGGACGAAGAGGGTGCAGCCCTCGGGCCAGGGAGCGTCGGCCGACCACTCGGGCATCTCGGGCACGCGGACCAGCAGCAACGGGGATCGGGTCCCGGCGGTGTCGAGCGTCCGGAACAGCGGATCGGCGAGCCGGAACCAGGTGAGTTTAGCCTCGGAATCGGCCGGGGGAGGGCCCTTGGCGTCCGTCAACCAGCCTTCGACCCGCTCCGGGAACCGGTCGAGGACCTCGGCGACCACCCGGGTGCCGGCGATCAGGGCCCGGCCATGCTTGCGGATGCCCTTGCCGGTCAGCAGGTCGAGGGCCAGCTTGTAGGACGGGTTCGAATCGCTGGCCACGTCGCGGACCGGGCCGGAATGCGTTGTCGCAACGCTCGTCGGGGCCTCGGCTTCGAGCCGTTCGTAGACCACGATCCGGCGGTCGTGGGGCGTGCCGGGGATCTGGTAGGCGTGGTCGGCGACGAGGCGGAAGGTCTCGGCGTGGGAGGACTTCGCCTGGGCGATCTCGTCCGAGCAGTCCGGCCCCTTCATGAAGATCATCCGGCCGCCCGGTTCGAGGCAGCCCGCCACGCGGTCGAGGGTCTCGGGGATCGAGGCCACGGCGCGGGTGATGACCCCCTTGACACTGTCCGGGAACTTCGCGTTGACCTTGCCGGCGAAGACCCGGACTTCGGGGAGCTTGAGGCGGGCGCAGACCTCTTCGAGGAACTCCGCGCGGGCGCCTCGGGGCTCGGCCAGGATCATGGTTACGTCCGGCCGGGCGATCTTGAGCGGGATGCCCGGCAAGCCGGGCCCGGAGCCCATGTCGACCAGCGGCGAGGGCAGCTCGACAAACTTCAGGACGAGCAGGCTGTCGACATAGTGCTTGAGCACCATGTTCTCGAAGTTGTGGATGCGGGTCAGGTTCAGCTCGGCATTGGCCGACCGGAGCATCCGGTGGTAGCCCCAGAGGAGGTCGAGCTGCGAGCGGTCGAGCGCGATCCCGCACCCGGCGATGATGGCTTCGAGCGATGTCCGGCCGGGGGTCATGGAGGCGCCTTGGGTCGATCTCGGGAGTCGAGGATGACCCTCATCATAAGGTGTCCGGCCGACTTAACCAAGGCGGGCGAGGCCGGTTCACTTCCCCTTCGGGAAC
>JAJYDH010000370.1 GCA_021777685.1 Planctomycetota bacterium
CTCGACCGGACCTCCAGGGCGTCCATGTCCTTCTTCGGGTAGGGCCTGGGCTCGACCAGCCGGTCGTTGGCGAAGAACCGAGGGTCGTTCTCCCGGCCGCCGAGGGTGTCGAGGTCCAGCTCGCTCTTCGAGGCGACCACGACGAAGGTCTCGCGGAGCCCCGAGCCGGGGTCGTTGTCGGTCCCGAAGACGTAGATGTGCGGGAACGTCAGCCGGGCCGTCTTGATCCACGAGCCGAGGAACCCGCCGTAGCCCAGGGCCGTCCGGCGCTCGCGGGCCTTCTCGGCCTCGATCGCCCCGGCGGGGGGGTTGGTCATCTTCTGGACGGCGGTCTCGGCCTTCCGGTCGGCCGTCGCGTCCGACTCGTAGACGTCGATGATGTTGATCATGTAGACGCCGTCGGGCTCCATCATCCGGGCGAGCTTGTCGTTGAACTCGCGGGTGGTCAGGTGCCAGGGGACCGAGAAGTCGTTGAAGGCGTCGCCGAAGATGATGTCGAACTGCTTCTTGTTCTGGTTCCGCTCGACGAACTGGCGGGCGTCGCCGATGTGGGTGACGATCGGCGTGTCGCGGGGCAGCCCCAGCGCCTGGAAGTTGGCCTCCCTGACGGCCGGGTCGATCTCGGCAACCTCGGCGACCGAGCCGGGGTACTTGTTGAGGATGTAGCGCTGGAAGGTGTACGCGCCGCCGCCCAGGAACATGGTCTTGAGCGCCGTCGCGTCGGCCGCCCTGGGGTCCTTCTTCGCCTTGGCCTTGGCCCTGGCCACGCGGTCGGCCACCAGGGCGTAGATGTGCTCGTAGTCGTAGTCGAGCCGCTCGGGATGGCCGAGGATGAAGTAGCCGTGGATCAGGTTGTCGAGCACGAGCGTCCGCTTCTTGCCCTCGGCGTCGACCGAGTTCTCGACCTTGATGTAGTAATAATTGCTCTCGTCGAGCCAGGCGATGGCGTCTTCCTTGTCGGTCTCGGGGTCGCCGGCGACCTCGCGGATGCCCCACCGCTCCCCCTGGAGCCGGAGCATCGGCACCGGCACGAACGAGATGATGCAGAGCCCCAGCGGGATGCCCGCCCAGACCGCGTGCCAGGTCGTGCCGATGACCGTGGCCGCCAGCGCCATGACCGTGGCCAGGAGCAGGAGCACGCCCTTGGTCCCCAGGACGTCGATCAGCAGGAAGCCGGTCAGGAACGTCCCGAGGATGCTGCCGACCATCCCCCAGGCGTAGACCACCCCGATCGCCGAGCCGGTCCGCTTGGTCCGCTGGACCCGGTCGACCGCCAGCTTGGCCATCACCGGGCTCACCGTCCCAAGGGCCACCGACGGCAGGAAGAACGCCAGTGTCGTGACGAAGAAGACGCGGACGCCCCAGGAGACCCCCGTCATCGTGATCGCCGAGCTGAGGATCGAGCTCGACCCGCCGATCAGCGCCTCGCGGGGCTGCCCCTGGAACAGGTAGCCGATCGGGTTGCGGACCATCCACCGAGGGGGCGTCTCCAGCAGGAGCACCGAGAGCAAGAGGGCCGAGGCGCAGAGGAACAGCCAGCTCGCCTCCTTCTCGCTCCTGACGTGATCGGCGACCTTTCCGCCGAAGAAGTTCCCCAGGCTCAGCCCGCCCAGGAGCACGCCGATCACGCTGGTCCAGCCGTAGATGCTCGAACCCAGGTGGCGGGAGACCAGCCGGCCGGCCGCCATCTCGAAGGCCATGAACGCCAGGCTGATCAGGAACGCCAGAGTCGCCAGGTCGGCCAGCCGGGGCTTCGGCGGCTTCTCGCCCATCACCAGGTCCTCGGCCGGGGGCTCGTCCGGGAGCTTCGCCTGGACCAGACGGACCAGCCCCACCACCGCCAGCCCCAAAGCCGCGACGTGGCCGGCCAGCGCGACCGGGTTGACGATGATCCCCCGCCGCAGGAGCCCGGCGATCGGCGACAGCCATGCTTGCGAACCGATCGTGCCGACCGCCAGCAGCGCCGTCGTCGCCAGGCCCAGGATCAGGCCGATCTTGTCGCCGACGAGGAACGCCGCCATCAGGGCCAGCCCGGCGGCGACCAGCGTGACGATGGTCGTGATCGGGAGATATCGCATCAGGATGAACCCGGCCAGGAAAGTCCCGGCGATCGACCCGACCGCGCCGAGGAAGTAGACGTCGCCGATGGCGCTGCCGGTCTTCCGGGCCTGCTCGACCGCCAGCTTGGCCACGACCGGCCCGATCATCCCCAGGACCGTCCCCGGGACGAGGAAGTCGATCGACACCAGGGCCACGGTCCGGAACCAGTTCGGCACCCCCTCCTCGGGGATGTACGCGCCGAGCGAGTTGAGCCAGAGGCAGGACAGGCTGAGCGCCGCCCCCAGCGCATAGAGCGGGCCGATGACCCGCGAGGGGTCGGAACGGTCGGCCAGCCGGCCGCCCAGGACGTTCCCCAGGCAGATCCCGCCGAGCATGATGCCGATCACGCTGGTCCAGACGTTCAACGACGCCCCGACATGACGCGCCACCAGCCGGCTCGCCACCAGTTCGAGGATCATGATGCAGAGGCTGCCGAAGAAGGCCAGCAGGTAGGGCAGGAACCGATTTCTGGCGGCGAGGCCGTTCATACGGCGGAAGCTCCTCGGGGCAGCCACGGGAGATTGAAACTCGACCCACCTTATCCGACCGCGACCCGATCCACAACCGCCGGGGGCTTGAGGTTCGGGCGAATCGACGGGCGGTCGGACGGCGGCCAAACACCCGGCTTCATCATTTCGAAAGGCGTCGAGGCGTGTGCAACATGAGCCCCTCGATCACCCCGGCGACCCGGGCCGGTGGCTGCTTGCGGACCAGGTATGAATGGCCCCGATCCGGCTCGTCGAGCCATCGGTCGCGGCCGTCCGGGAAGACCGCGATGCTCCCGCCCTCGTGGACGTCCCACAGTCCCGAAGGGCCGGCCTCGGTCCCCCGGACCGCGTAAAGGACGGCCGTCTGGTCCCAGCTCGAACGGTTCGCCAGGCCGTTGTACAGCTCGTAGGCCCGCCGGACGGGGCTGTCGCGGGGCTTCTCTTTGAGCGCGGCGCCGGTCCCGATCGGCTCGCCGATCTCGAAGCCGCTGAAGGCGATCGGCGTCGGCCACGCGCCGATGGCCTTCCTCGACGCCGGGGCGTCCTTGAGGATGTTGTATTCGTGCCCCGAGGGGAAACCGCCGCCCATACAGACCCACCGCCGGACCTTCCGCCGGATCAGCTCCGCCCCGGTCAGCGGGCTCTGAGCGTCCGGCCCGGAATCGATCAGGGCGGCCGCGTTGGTCAGGAACCCGACCGTGACGAAGACGACGCTCGCGTCGGGCTGGGCGGCCAGGGCCTTCCGGTAGACCGACACGACGTCCGGGGCGTCGTCGGGAGATTTCAGGTCGTGCGGGAACTCCTCGGCCACGCCCCTGGCGTACTTGCTGGGGTCCGCGATGCTCGCGCCCTTCGGGACGCCGATCGGGATGTCCGGCCGGCCGAAGTAGGTGTTGAGCGCGTCGAGGCAGGGCGCGCTCCACGGGTTCTTGATCGAGATCCCCATCGCCAGGACCTCGGCCTCGCCCGCGTCGGCCAGGGCGTGGAGGACGGCCACCGCCCCGACGTCGTCGACGTCGGCCGCCAGATCGGTGTCGAAGATTACCCCGACCGGCCCCGCGGCCGGGGCCGGAGAGGCGAGCGACCCGGCCAGGATCAGGCCGAGGGCCGTCCGACGGAGCCTTCCGAGACTGCAACGAGGCGTGCCCATTCGAGAATCCTCCGGGGCGGATCGGCCCCGACTCACGGTCGCGATGTCGAGGATCGGCCAGCGTACCGGATCGGCGTCGGGAGCGACACCGTGGGACGACCGACGTTTCGCGGCGGCATCGCTGGCTTTGACGAGGGCGCCGACGTGACCTAGGGTTGCGCGGTGGGGCCGGATCGGGATCGGGATCGGGACGGGAGCACACGCGATGTATCACGACGAGTTTGGCCGGAGGCCGGCGAGGCCCGAGTCATTCGGCGAGGACGCCCTGCCGGCGAGCGTGCTGGAAGTCGGCGGCGGCCTCTGGATGGTCCTGGCGGCGAGCCTGAACCAGACGCTCTCGGCCCTCCTGCTCCAGCTTGGCGGGCTGCTCCCGCTGCTGGCCTGCTCCGGCACGATCCTCGCCCATCGCTGCTCCGAGGCCCTGGACGGGCTCGCCCGGAAGGCCTCGATGGCCGCCCCGTCGGTGCCGGTCCCTCACGTCGGCCTGGCCGTGGGGCACGGTCGTCGGCCGATCCGCGCGGAATCGGCCCGAGCCGGGTTTGACCGTTCCGGCCGTCTCGGCTAGCATCCGTCCGCCGGCCCCGGGAAGGCCCGGGCGAGCGGGATGGAACCCCTCGCCCGATCTCGATGGAACGAGCCGCGATCGGATCGCATGCAGGCCGATTACGCCCGACGCTACCGGACCCTCTGGGATCGCCACTGGTGGTGGCGGTCGCGGGAAGCTCTGCTGCTCGACCGGATCGGCCGGCTGCACCGGCGCTCGCCCCTCCGTCGAATCCTCGACGTCGGCTGCGGGGACGGCCTGTTCTTCGAGAAGCTCGGGCGATTCGGCGAAGTCGAAGGGCTGGAGCCCGACGCCTCGCTCGTGCTCGACCCCCGATGGCGGTCGAAGATCCGGGTCGGCTCGCTCGGGCCTGGATTCCGGGCCGACGGGCCGTTCGACCTGGTCCTGATGCTCGACGTCCTGGAGCACATCCAGGACGATAGGGGGGCGCTGGCCTCGGCCCGCGAGGCGCTCCGGCCCGGCGGCCACCTGCTCGTCACGGTCCCCGCCCTGCCCTGGCTCTGGAGCCGGCACGACGAGGCCAATGAGCACCATCGGCGTTACTTGCCCGGGACGCTCGGCCGGACGCTCGCGGACGCCGGCCTGGAAATCGTTACGCTCCGCTACGCGTTCTTCTGGACGGTCGCCCCGCTCCTGGCGAGACGCTGGCTCGCCCCGGCCGGGTCGGGCGCCGGTGTCGCCGACTACGCGGTCACGATCCCGCCCGACCCCATCAACCGGGCGATGACCGCCCTCAGTCGCGCCGAGCATGCGGTCGGCCGGTTCGTCCGCTGGCCTCTGGGGAGTTCGTTGCTGGCGGTCGCCCGCCGGCCGGGCGGCTGATTTCGAGGATGTCGACTGACGTCGAGGCCGCGGAGGGTCGGGTCGCATGGGACGCGGGACGTTTCGGATTCACGACGGGGAATTCGCCTCGCCCGCCCTCTCGGTCGTGGTCCCGCTCTTCGACGAGGAGGCCGTGGTCGGCGAGCTCGTCGAGCGGCTCGGCAGGGTCCTGGACGGCCTCGGGGTCGAGTCCGAGGTCATCCTGGTCGACGACGGGTCGGACGACGGGACCCTGGCCGAGATCGCCCTGGCCCACGACGCCGACCCCCGGTTCCGGGGCCTGGCGCTCTCCCGGAACTTCGGCCATCAGGCCGCGATCTCGGCCGGCCTGGCGCACGCGAGGGGCGAGGCCGTGGTCGTCATGGACGGCGACTTGCAGGACCCCCCCGAGGCGATCCCGGCGCTCCGGGACCGGCTCCGCGAGGGGTATGACGTCGTCTACGCGATCCGTTCGAGCCGCCCCGAGGGGTGGCCGAAGCGGCTGGCCTACGCCGCGTTCTACCGGCTCCTCGGCCGGCTGGTCTCGGTCCCGATCCCGGTCGACGCCGGAGACTTCGGGATCATGTCGCGCCGGGTCGTCGACGAGATCGTGGCGATGCCCGAGCGCCGGCGGTTCGTCAGGGGCCTGCGGGCGTGGGTCGGATTTCGCCAGGTCGGCCTGCCGATCGACCGCGACGAGCGGCGGGCGGGCCGTCCCAAGTTCACGCTGGGCAAGCTGATCGGGCTCGCGGCCGACGGCCTGGTCGGGTTCGTCGAGGCCCCCTTGCGGTGGGCCGGGGCGCTGGGGGCGATCTCGGTCGCGGCTTCCCTGGCGGCCCTGGTCGCGTTGCTGGTCCGGGCGGCATTGGGCCTCGAGGCAGGTCCGGGGTGGTCGTGGGCGGTGCTGGCGGTGTTGTTTCTGGGCGGTGCACAGTTGCTCTCGGTGGCCATCCTGGGCGAATATGTCAGTCGGATCTCGCAAGAGGTGAACGGGCGGCCCCTCTACGTCGTCCGCCGGCGGATCGGCCAGGACTCGCCGAGGCCGGCCGCCGCCCCTCGGGTCCGAAGCCGCGGCCGGTGACCGAGGGGTCGGCGTGGTCTTTTCCGACCCCTTCGGCCTGACCTGACGGGTGGTCGTCCCCGCCATGATCCTCTGCGTGACCTTGAATCCCTGCCTCGACAAGACCCTCACCGTCCCCGACTGGCAGCCCGGCGACAACGTCCGAGGGACGGCCGTCCGTGAAGTCGTCGGCGGCAAGGGGAACAACGTCGCCCGGGCCCTGGCCCGGCTCGGCCGGGCCGCCCGACCCTCGACGTTCCTCGGAGGGCCCGTCGGGGACCGTTGCGAGGCCCTGCTGAGGGGCGTCGACGGCTTCGATCCGCTCGTGGTCCGCTCGGAGGCCCCGACCCGCGAGATCCTGACCGTGAGGGCGCCCGAGGTCCCCGCGACCGCCTTTTTCGACCCCGAC
>JAJYDH010000371.1 GCA_021777685.1 Planctomycetota bacterium
GAGGAATGGCTGGACATCATCGGCCCCGAGCCCGACGTCCGGTCTTACGGGGTCGAGGAGAAGCTCTACTGGGCCTACGGCCGTGACATCTTCACCAAGGGGTTCCACGTCGCCCACCCCCATTGGGGCACCTACCTCTACGGGGGCATGCACGCCCGGCCGTTCGTCCACCACACCAACGGCTCGGTCACGACCGCCAGCCTGCTCGAATACGGGGCCAAGGTGAAGCGCCTGTTCCAGAGGATCGCCGCCCGGAACCGGTCCGAGCCCTGAGCCGATCCCCGGCGGTGACGCCCCGACGGCCTCATGCCCGGGGCGTCCCGGGGGTGGGCTGCTGCTGGGTCATGCAGTGCAGCGTGCCCAGGCCCCAGACGAGGTCGACGGCGTGGATGCCGACGACCTCGCGGCCCGGGAAGGCCGAGGCGAGCACGGCCAGCGCCTCGCGATCGGCCGGGTCGTTGAAGGTCGGGACCAGGACCAACCCGTTGGCGATGTAGAAGTTGGCGTAGCTCGCCGGGAGCCGGGTCCCCTCGAAGACCACCGGGCGGGGCATCGGCAACTCGACGACCCGGAGCGGCCGGCCGTTTTGGTCGGTCGCCTCGCGGAGGCGCCCCAGGTTCTCGCGAAGCGGGGCGTAGTTCTCGTCCGAGGGGTCCGACTCGACGACGATCGCGACGGTCGACGGGTCGACGAACCGGGCGAGGTCGTCGACGTGCCCGTGCGTGTCGTCCCCGGCGATCCCCCGGTCGAGCCAGACGACGTGGGGCGTCGCCAGGTAATCGGCCAGGACGCGCTCGACCTGCGCCCGGGAGAGCCGGGGGTTGCGGGCCTGGACGTCGCTGAGGAGGCATTCCTCGGTCGTCAGGAGCGTGCCCCGGCCGTTGACGTCGATCGAGCCCCCTTCGAGGACCACGCGGGCGGCCTCGCCGCCGTCGCCGGGGTCGAATGTCGGCCGGAACCGGTCGAGGCCGAGGATCTTGCCGATCGCGCGGGGGACCCGGCGGTCGAGCCGGTGGTTGTCGTACTTGGCCCAGGCGTTGAATTCCCAGTCGACCAGCGCGAGCCCTTCCGGGTCGCCATCCTTGACGACGAAGGTCGGCCCCGAGTCGCGGGTCCAGACGCGGTCGGTCTTGACCCGGTGGAAGCCGACCCGGTCGAGGTCGACCCCGGCCCGGTCGAGCCTGTCGGCCGCGTGGCGTCCCGCCTTCCGGCCGTCGACCAGGATCTCGACCCGCTCGGACCGGCTGAGCAACCGGACGATCTCGACGTAGACCCACGGGATCGGCCCGAACTTGCCGGGCCAGTCGTCGCGGTTATGAGGCCAGGCGATCCAGGTCGCCGAGTGCGGCTCCCACTCGGCGGGCATCCGGTATCCGAGCGCGGCGGGGGTGTTGGTCATCGAAGGTCTGGGCCTCGGACAAGGTCAAGCTTCGCGGGTGCCGGGGCCATCGGATGCCTCCTGTTCGGGGATGCCCGGTTGCTCGGGCATCCTGGCCCGGATCTCCGCCCCCAACGACTTGAATGACCCGCCCGCCGTCCACCATCGGGCGAGGAAAAACGAACCCAGGATGAACAGGTTCCAGAAGGCGATCCAATAGCCGTAATAGAGACGATTATCCTTGATGTCCACCGTCTGGAGGGTGACGAGGACGGTCAGCCCGGCCGGCAGCAGGGCGAGGGCGAAGCTCAGCGCGAGCTGCCCGGGAGGCCCTCCTTCGAATTCCTTCAACTCCGCCTCGGAGATCTCGTAGACCTTGAGCTCTTTGAGCGAGGCGACGCGGACGATCGGTAATGCGGGGCGATGATCGCCCGATTTGCGCGTCGGCATTGGTCAGCTCGCCGTGCTCGCCCGCTGCCGGACCGCGATCCCGGCGCGGACGTGTCCCGGATAGCCGCCGAGGTCGACGACGACATTCCATCGCCCGGGATGGGGTGGTTCCAGCCGCGCCGGGGACCGTTCCGCCAGGCCGCCGTGGTATCGGAACGATTCCCCCCGACGATAGCGGTCGTAATTGGCGGAGTCGAGGAGCATGACGTTGGCGCGGCCGTCGAGGGTGACCTCGACCACGTCATCCGTCGTCAATTCGATCTCCTGACGGAGGTGATTCATGGGGCCATCCTATCCGGCCGCGGGGGGCCGGGTCCATGCCAGTGGGCGATTCGACGGAAAGTCTCAATCCGCGAACCGCCGCGTGATCGCCCCGTAGGCGTCGATCCGCCGGTCTCGGAGGAACGGCCAGTGGCGGCGGGTGTCCTCGACGAGCCCGGGGTCGCACTCGACGATCAGGACCTCTTCCTTGTCGACGGAGGCGCGGGCGATGACGCGGCCGAAGGGGTCGGCGGCGAAGGTGCCGCCCCAGAACTCGATCCCGCCGTCGGGCGGCCCTTCGTGGCCGATCCGGTTGATGGCCATGACGTAGACGCCGTTGCTGATGGCGTGGGCGCGCTGCATGGTGTGCCAGGCGTCGGCCTGGGCCTCGCCGAACTCGGCCTTCTCGGCCGGGTGCCAGCCGATGGCGGTCGGGTAGAAGAGGATCTCGGCCCCCTGGAGGGCGGTCAGGCGGGCGGCCTCGGGATACCACTGGTCCCAGCAGACCAGCGGGCCGACGGTCGCGGGCTCGGTGGCGATGGCCTGGAAGCCGAGGTCGCCGGGGGTGAAGTAGAACTTCTCGTAATAGAGCGGGTCGTCGGGGATGTGCATCTTCCGGTAGCGGCCCTTGATCGAGCCGTCGACGTCGAAGACGACCGCCGTGTTGTGGTAGATCCCCGCCGCCCTCCGCTCGAACATCGAGCCGATGACGGCCATCCGCGTCTCGCGGGCGACCGCCGAGAGCGCCTCGGTGGTCTCGCCGGGGATCGGCTCGGCGAGGTCGAAGAACTTGTGGTCCTCGACCTGGCAGAAGTATTGCGAGCGGAACAGCTCGGGCAGGCAGGCGACCTTCGCCCCCCGTTCGGCGGCCTCGCGGAGGAAGTCGCAGGCTCGCTTGAGGTTGTCCTCGGGGTCGGTCGAGCACCGCATCTGGACCAGGCCGACGGTGACGGGGCGGGCGGGTCGGGTCATGGCTTCAAAGGTCATCCAGGGGATTCGGCTTCGGTTGACATCGTGAAGGAGGCCGGCCGGCGAGGAATCGCTCGTCGACACCGTTGAACGCCCTCGGGACCAGGAGCAGGGCCCGGACGGCGAGGATCGTCAGGCCGAGCGAGAAGACGTGGAAGTCCGTCGTCATCGCGCAACCGCCCCGGGGGAGGGGCACGATCCATCTCAACCCGGCCGGCACGGCGACCAAGACGATGGCCAGGTCGGTCATGATCCGGCCGATCGTCCAGCGTCGAGTGGCGATGGTCCCGGCGGCCGGCAAGTCGCCGAGTTCGACCTCGGGCCGCTCCGCGAACCGGGTTCCCATCGGGATGCCTCGCCCTCGCCTCTGGGAGAAGTCCGAGATTGGATTCTACAACGGGTCGTCAACCCGGGCGAGGAGGCCGGTTCAAACGGGCTCGGGGAGGGCCCGGGCCCATCGGTCGAGCCAGTCGAGCCAGTCGATGTCGTCGGGCTCTTGCCCGCGGGCTTCGAGTGCCTGAAGGACGAGCGTCGGTGTCAGTCGAGGGAGGCTCACGCTCCGGCCGATCTCCTCGTAATGATCTCCGTCGAGCCTTCCGAACCAGAGGGCCTGCTCGTTCACGTCGAATCGCCAGACTTCCGGCACGCCGATCCGGACATAGGCCGGCAGGGCGGCCTGGGAGTGGCCCGAGTTGTCCACCTCGAGAGCCAGGGTGGGCGGGGGGTCGATCGACAGGTCAAGTTCCGTCTTGCCTCGAACCCTGGCCACGACGTCGCCGAGGTAGAATCCCTCGTCGGGTTCCTTGCCCGCGCCCGGGAGCGGGCCCCGACCTTCCTTGCGGAGTGTCGTCGTCCCCACGGCCAGGAACCGGATTCGGTAGGCCCGGGCGACCGACATCACGACGATCATGATCCCCCGAGAGTCGATGTCGTGGACGAGATGAGGTGACACGATCGTCAGATCCCCGTCGAGATAGGTCATCCGGAGATGGTCGTTGGCCGGGTCGTCGCGGAGCTTGCAATAGGTGGCCCAGTCGACGTTGCGCAAGGTCTCACCGGCGGAGATGGTCGATCGTGCGGTCGCCATGGCGGATCTCCTGGGCGAGAGACGGTCGGATGCCGGTCAATTTAGCACAAAGACCCGATCGCGACGACGCGACGAGGTTGATTTCGAGGGGTCCGTGGGTTAGGGTCGGGCTCGACCGGATGAGCATCCTCGAACCCCGCGAGAAGGACGACCGCGCCATGGGAGCCGAAGCCCGCCTGACCGAACTGAACCTGACGCTCCCGCCCGCCCCGAAGCCGGTCGCGACCTATGTGACTGCCGTCCGCCAGGGCGACCTGCTCTACGTCTCGGGCCACGGCCCGCTCAACCCCGACGGGAGCCTGCACCTGGGCAAGCTCGGCGCCGGGATCGGCCTGGAGGCGGGGCATGCCGCCGCGAGGCAGACCGGGCTGGCGATCCTGTCGACCGTCCGGTCGCACCTGGGCTCGCTCGACAAGGTCGCCCGGCTGGTCAAGGTCCTCGGGCTGGTCAACAGCGCGCCCGACTTCGTCGACCATCCCAAGGTCATCAACGGCTTCTCCGACCTGATGGTCGAGGTCTTCGGCGAGGCCGGCAAGGGGGCCCGGAGCGCCTTCGGCGTCGCCGCCCTCCCGGGCGGGATCGCCGTCGAGATCGAGGCGATCTTCGAGGTCAAGGATTGACCATTTTCGATCTGAGATCTCGAATTCGAGATCTCAGATCTGAAGGCGAATCACCTCAACGAGCCGGCTCGAACGCCCGGACCTCCGGGTGCATGGTGTAGAGCCGGAGCCGGCCCCCGACCGGGACGACCACGCTGCTCGACGAGTCGCCGCCGACCAGCGGGTTGCCCGGGTACTTCTCCCAATGGATCAGGTCACGGGACCGGGCGATGTTGGTGGTCCAGTCCTTCTGCCAGGGGTCGTGCGAGTTGGCGTGGTAATACGCGTAATAGACGCCGTCGCGCTTGATGACCTGGTCGACGGCCACGGCGTACCTGTCGTAGGCGTCGGGCCCCATCGCGAGCACGGGCTCGTCCCGGACGTTGGTCCAGACCTTGCGGTCCTTCGAGGTCGCCAGCCAGACGCCCCGGTCGCCCCGCTCGTAGAGGAGATACCACGTCCCGTCCTCGACGAACGCCGTCGGCGTGCCATACGGACCGGGCGGGATCGGGCTGCCGTCGGCCTTGCGGACGTCGAGCGGCCCTTGCTCCTTCCAGGTGACGCGGTCGGTCGAGGTCAGCAGGTGCGCGACGTCGCGCTCCCCCTCGGCGAACATGGAATAGACGCCCTCGTGCTTGACCACGCAGACGTCCTCGACCCAGGACGACGAGACGATCGGGTTCGACGGCCAGCGGTTCCAGGTGACGCCGTCGACCGAGACGGCATAGCCGAGGCTCCGGTTCGGCGACCGGTCGTCGTTGTACCCGGTGTACCAGAGGTGGTAGATGCCGTCCTCGAACAGGATCCAGCCGCGCTCGCGGATCTTGCGGTCCCACCCCCGCTCCAGCCCGGTCCCCCGGAAGACCGGGTTGGCGGGGATGGGCTTCCAGGAGACCAGGTCCTTCGGGAAGTCGTCGCCCAGAGCCGGGCCGGGCAGGGCGAGCAGGAGGGCGAGGCCGAGCCGTCGGATCGGGATTCGCATGGGGTGTCTCGCGAGGGAGGGTGAGTTCTCGACCCGCCGAAAGGGTAGGCCCTCGGCGACGATCCGGCAAGGGGTCGCCCGAGAGGCCCCCGTCACCCCTTACCGGATCGCTCCATAGATTCGTCGGAGCAAGCCTTGATGGCCGGCGTGGCCCGTCCATCGGGCGGGATCTCTCCACCGGGGCCGATCGCCGACTATCCGCCGGGGGGCGAGCCGGGTAGATTCGATGGGGTCGGCGACGGCCATCCCCATCGAATCCCGGGTCGACCGGCAGTGAAACCATCTCCGTCGCGAGCGGGATCGGGGCGGGCGATTCTCTCGTCCGGCCCTCGGCGCCCCGCACCTCGCGGGCGGATCGGCCATTTCAGGAGGACCGATGCCACGGCGAAACCTCTCCCTTGCCCCCTTCGCGATGCTCCTGGGCCTCGGCCTCCTCGCCCCCGGCCGGGCGACGGCGGCCGACCCGGCCGGCCTTCGCGAACTCCGACCGCCGGCGGTCCCGCTGGTCGCCTGCGACCCCTACTTCAGCGTCTGGTCGTTCGCCGACCGCCTGGCCGACGAGTCCACCCGCCACTGGACGGGCAGGAAGCAGCCGCTTTCGAGCCTGATCCGGCTCGACGGCAAGACCTACCGACTGATGGGGGACGAGCCGAAGGAGATCCCCGCCCTGCCGCAGGTCGGCGTCCGGGTCCTGCCCACGCGGACGATCTACGACTTCGAAGGGGCCGAGGCCCACGTCACCCTGACCTTCACGACCCCCTCCCTGCCGGACGACCTCGACATCCTCGCCCGGCCGCTGACCTACCTGACCTG
>JAJYDH010000372.1 GCA_021777685.1 Planctomycetota bacterium
GGCGTGTCGCCCCCGGCCTGGCGATGGCGGCGGAGGACCGTCAGGCCATCCGCCCCCGGCAACGACCAGTCGAGCAGGACGAGGTCCCATTCGGCCGTCTTCAGCGCGTGCTCGGCCGAGTCGCCGTCGGCGGCATGCTCGACGGTGAAGCCTTCCTCGCGGAGCCCCCGGACGAGGAAGTCGGCGATCTCGGCCTCGTCCTCGACCACCAGGATGCGGATGCCCATAGTCTCGGTCTCGCGCCGGAAGGGCCGTGGCGATCTCCAGCAACATTGTCCCGATAAAGGCTCGTTCCCACGGTTTTCCGTGGGAATGCCTTCTTCGACGCTCCGCGTCGGTCCGGTTCGGACCCCGGAGGGACGGACGCGGAGCGTCCAGGACGGCATTCCCACGCGGAGCGTGGGAACGAGGGGCCCGGGCG
The DNA here is from genome assembly GCA_021777685.1 of Planctomycetota bacterium. Classification (GTDB taxonomy): domain Bacteria; phylum Planctomycetota; class Planctomycetia; order Isosphaerales; family Isosphaeraceae; genus Tundrisphaera. The sequence goes on from JAJYDH010000372.1 coordinate 422, forward strand.
TCAGTCCTTGGGCTTTTCCTTCTTCTCGCCCTTCACGTCGTCCTCGTCTTTCTCCTTCTTCTTGGCCTTCTTCTCGCCCTTCTCGCCGTCCTCATCCTCGTCGTCGCCTTCGAGGACCTTGCCGTTGGGGCTCATGACGACCTCGGTCGACTTGCCCTTGGCCGCGATGGTCAGCTCGTAGACGACGACGTCGTCCTCGTCGGTCACTTCCTCGACCTTCTCGATCTTGCCCTTGGGGAACTTCTTGGCCGCGGCCTTGATGACGGCCTTCGGCAGGTCCTCGACCTCGATCTCCTTCTCGACGGCCTCGATCTCCCCCTGGTCGTCGATGTCCAGGTCGATCGACTTGCCGTCGAGCTTCATCTCGACCTCGTAGATCGTCTCGCCGTCCTCGGTCTCCCTGGCGGCTCCGACGATCTTGGCCTCGGGATAGGCTTTCTTGGCGGCCTTGAGGACGGCGCTGGGCAGGTCTTCAACCGAGATCTTCTTCTCGTCCGCCGGAGCGGCCGTCGCTGAGAGCCCGGACAGGCCGAGCAGGGCCGCCGGCAGGAACCATCGGGAAACGCGCATCGAGATCTTCCTTCCGCGATCGAAACGGGCCTGGCCCGGCCGGACCGTCCGCCCAGGGCCGGGGGCCACTCTAGCGACCGCCCGCTAAGGGATCGATGAGACTTCGATAAGATCCGGTTTATCGGGCCGTGGCGACCCGCGAGGGGACCGACGTCCCCACCCGGCCCAGGCCGAACTGGTCGCCGGTCTGGAGGGGCTTGCCGCCCTCGAAGTCGACCTCGACCATCTTCTCGCTCATGACCGGCCGCCCTTGCTCGTCGGCCAGGGTGGCGACGAGCTTGCGGGTGGCGACCTCGAAGACCTCGCCGGTCGACGGATAGGCGTACCGGCCGTCGATCGAGAACGTGACCCAGCCCGGCTCCTCGCGGACCTCCAGGCTGGCCACCTGTTTCGGCGGCATGACGGTCGCGTCGAAGATGTGGACCCGCTTGTTGAAGCCGTCCACGACCCAGAGTTCCTTCTCGTCGGGCGTCAGGCCGATCCCGTGGCTGGGGCAGCCGTGCCGCTTCACCGGGCCGGCCTTGAACCCCTCGACCTCGACCCGGTGGAGCTTCCGGCCGGTCGTCAGGTCGCCGACCTCGAACCCGAGCAGGCCGTTGACGTTGACGAAGCAGAGGGTCTGCTTGCCGTTGATCGTGAACGGCCGGACCGGGGCCGAGAACGGGCCGACCGTCTTTTCCGCCCTGTGTTTCGGGGCGTCGGCCACGGTCAGCAGCGGCGACTTGAGGCCGGCCAGGTAGGCGTGCGAGCCGTCGAGCCCGTAGATCGTGTTGTGCGAGCCCGACCTCGGCTCGATCTTCGCCAGGACCGACCCCTCGAGCGCCTCGACGACGTTCCAGTGGTCCTTCTCGAATGAGGGGAGGTAGATCGTCTTGCCGTCGGGGGCGATCGCCATCCGGTCGCAGCCCCCTTCGTAGGACCGCTCCCAGAGCACCTTTTCCGAGACGAGGTCGAGGCTGGTCAGGCTGATCGTGGTCCCGACGTAGATCCGCCCGGTCGCCGCGCTGGCGCAGACGCCCTTGACGTTGTCCGGCCGGCCGTCGGGCTTGAGCCCGGCCGTCGGAATCCTCTTGAGGAACTTGTGGCCGTGGTCGATGTCGAAGACGAGCAGGCCATGCCCGCCGTATTGGAGGTAATCGCGGATGCCGGGCACGGCCACATACAGCCGGCGGTCTTCCGCCGACGCCGGACGCCAGCCCCCGACGATCGCCAGCAGGACCGGGGCCCCGACGAACCACCGCAACGACCGGATCATGGCGTCATCCTCGCGCGTGTCGGGCGGGCCGGGCCTCGGGCGGCCCCGCCATCTCCCCCCAGGCATATCCCATCCGGGGCCGGCGGACAACCTCCTCCCCGCCTCGACAATTGTCCGAAGAACCCCTTGATTGTCCGGCTTGCTCGCTTTACACTTGTCCGAGATCGCCGGATCGATCCGAAGGCGTGATGCCTTCGGGGGTCCGACGGGGCGGTCCCGGGCGTGGGAGGGCTCGCGATGGTCGGCAACCGGTTGAGTCAGGCTCGGCGGAAGATCAGCTATGGACTGACGGCGGTGCTCGGCTTCGGCCTGGCCTGGGCGGTGACGCCGGGCCTGCCGGTGATCTGGGCCCCCCGGGCCGGCGCCTCGGCGATGGCGCACGGTCAGGAGCTGTTCGAGCACGAGTGGCAGGTCCACGACCCGATCGCCAGGGGGGACGGGCTCGGCCCGGTCTTCAACGGCAAGTCGTGCGTCGGCTGCCACTTCCAGGGGGGCGTGGGGGGCGGCGGCGCCAACCAGCACAACGTCGTCTCGTTCGAGGCGCTGCCGACCAAGGACCGGCCCGTCCTCAAGGGGGGGCTGATCCACGCCTTCGCGGTCGAGAACAAGTACACCGAGCAGCTCGGGACGCTCAAGGAGCTGTATCCGGTCATCCCCGGCTCGGTCAGGGTCGAGGGGAATTGCCAGGTCCTGATCCACGACTTCGACCCGATCCGGACCGAGAGCGTCAACTCGACGGCCCTGTTCGGCGCGGGGTGGGTCGATCGGATCTCGGGCAAGACGATCTATCAGTTCGGCCTGCGGAAGTCGGTCTCGAAGGTCGGCCGCGAGCTGGTCGGCGAGTTCGAGGGCATCATGCCGGGCCGCCCGAGGGTCCTGGCCGACGGCCGGGTCGGCAAGTTCGGCTGGAAGGCCCAGTTCGCCTCGCTGGAGGACTTCGTCGCCGCCGCCTGCGCCAACGAGATCGGCCTGGGCAACCCGAAGATGACGCAGGCCACGCCGATCGGCCACAACTACCCGGACGTCCCCGCCGACCTCGACCGGAAGCAATTCCGCCACCTGGTCGCCTTCGTCGACACCCTGGCCCGGCCCGAGGAGGTCATGCCGGCCGACCCGGCCGAGGCCGACCTGGCGGCGCGGGGCAAGCGGGCGTTCGCCGGGATCGGCTGTGCCGCGTGCCACACGCCGGACATGGGCGGCGTGCAGGGGGTCTACAGCGACTTCCTGCTCCACCGGCTCGACGACCGGAGCAAGGGTGCCACCGGCTACCGGACCGTCCAGACCGTCGAGGTGCCCCTGCCCGACGCCTTCCCCCTGCCCGAGGAGTGGAAGACCCCGATGCTTTGGGGCGTGGCCGACTCCGCCCCGTACTTCCACGACGGCGGCTCCTCGACCCTGGAAGCCGCGATCGGCCGCCATCACGGCGACGCCGAGGTCGTCCTGGAAGCCTATGTCCGACTTCCCGCCCCCGATCAGAAGGCCATCGTCGCCTTCCTCCGGACCCTCCGCGCCCCCAAAGAGGCCAAACCGGCCTCGGCCCCGTCGGGCGGATCGCTCGCCTCGGCCCGATAAGCCTCGGCGATTCAATAGCTTCCCGAAGTCCGCCAGGGCAGGGACCGACGAGGGTGGCAGGGGTTACGGTACTCCGTAACCCCGGTCCGCAGACCGGAAGCCTTTGGTGAACCGGGGCCACGGAGTAGAGTAATCCCTGCCACCCGGCCGAATTGGCGTCAGCCGTCGGAGGACATCGATGACGTTGCTCATGGTGAGCTTCCTGCTCGGGATACTGGTCAGCTTGATTCCCAGAGCTTTGGGGCGCATCAACGCCGCCGAAGAGGCGATCAAGGCACTCCCGGTCAACCCAGCGGCGAGCCTTTATCGATCGGTCGCGCTCGGCCTATTCATGGCCTTCTCGGGCCTGCTGCTGGCCGCCTCCCTGGCCCACTCCGTCTGGGGGGCCCGCTTGCTCTACGAAGTCCTGGGTTGGAGCGGCGTCGGTTGCCTGCTGGCGAGCGCCTTCTGCGGTTTTCGGTATGCATCCGTGAACAAGAAATGCACGGATCGCGATTGGGATTTCGTCTGACCTCGGGTCGCCGAAGATCCGGCCACCCCCAGTAGCCGGGCATCGGGAAAGTCATCGCGTCGCCGATCCTCCAGCGGGTCACCCTCGTTTGGGGACCGGAGAGAGGGGACGGGCAGCCGGCGGATGGTCGGATCGGCGTGATTGAGTCCATCGGGCGGCCGGGTCACGAAGTCTCGTGATCCGGCCGCTTTTTGCCGTCGGCTCGATGGTCAGCGACTGGCCCCGGCCAGCTCGGCGGCGGGCTCCAGCTTCGCGGAGTCGGCGTACCGCCCGAGCGGCATCCGCGAGAGCGCGAGCCAGTAGACCAGCCCGGCGGCGAAGATGCCGACGCTGATGAGCTGCGAGATCGTCATCCCGGCGGCCCAGACACCCTCGTCGTTCCGAATTTGCTCGATGAGGAACCGGGTGATCGGGTACGTGACCATGAGCAGCGCCATGACCTCGCCGTCGCGCCTCCTGATCGGGAAGTAGGCCGAGAGGAGGACGAAGAGGAGCAGGCCGTCGATCGTCGAGTAAAGCTGGGTGGGATGGAGCGGGAGCGAGTGAGCGGCGTCGGGCCGGATCATGTTCCGGGCGACCTCAGCGTCCCAGGGGGGCGACCCCTTGGGGAACTCGACGGCCCAGGGCAGGTGACAGGTGTCGCCGTAGCAGCAGCCGTTGAGGAAACAGCCGATCCGGCCGATGGCGATCCCGAACGCCAGCGCCGGGGCGATCACGTCGAGCATCGGCACCAGCGGGAACGTCCGGAGGCTCCGGTAGAAGAAGAAGCCGGCGGTGCCGCCCAGGATGCTCCCGTAGAGGACGATCCCGCCCTTCCAGATCTCGAAGATCTCCCAGAATCCGTGGACCCGAACGCCCCAGTACTGGAAGACGTAGAAGGCCCGTGCTCCGATCAGGCCGCCGACGAAGACGTAGATGGCCAGGTCGTAGACGATCTCCGGGTCGATCTTCTCGCGGCGGGCTCGCCGGGCGGCGATGTTCATCGAGCCGACGAAGGCGAAGAAGAGCATCAGGCCATAGCCGAAGATCTTGATGCCCACGCCGGGGATTTCGAACAGGACTTGCCGCATGCGTCGCCTCGTGGTCGGGGCTCGACCGGACTTCGGGACCTAACCGGGAAGGACCGCGTTGTCGATCAGCCGGGCGGGCCCGACCCTCGCGGCGATCAGGGCGACGGCCCTCCGGCCCGGGCCGACTTCGACCGCCGGCTCCAGGGTGTCGGCGTCGGCGACCTCCGCGTAGTCGAGGCGGGCCAGGGGCTCCGATTCTATCGAATCGCGGAGGATCTGTCGAACCCGGTCGGCGTGCCGCTCGCCCTCCCGGACCGCCTCCGAGGCGAGCCCGAGGGCCTTCGAGAGCACCACGGCCGCCCGCCGATGGTCGGCGTCGAGGTAGCGATTCCGGCTGCTCATGGCCAGGCCGTCGGGCTCGCGGACGGTCGCCACGGCGCGGACGTCGACCGGGACGTCCAGGTCGGCGACCATCCGGCGGATGACCTGGAGCTGCTGGTAGTCCTTGGCCCCGAAGAACGCGAGGTCGGGCTGGACGATCGTGAACAGCTTCAGGACGACCGTCGCCACCCCCCGGAAGTGGCCCGGCCGGCTCGCCCCTTCGAGGCGATCGGAGAGCGAGGGGACCTCGACGAAGGTCGTCGACGGCCCATTGGGGTACATCTCCTCGACCTCGGGCGCGAAGACCACGCCGGCGCCGCCGGCTTCGCAGAGGGCGAGGTCGGCGTCGGGCGTCCGGGGATAGCGTTTGAAATCCTCATTCGGCCCGAACTGGGTGGGATTCACGAAGATCGACACGACGACCAGGCCCGACGCCGCTCGGGCCTCCTCGACCAGCCGGAGGTGCCCGGCGTGGAGCGCGCCCATCGTCGGAACCAGGCCGATCGTCCGGCCTTCCCGGCGGGCGAGGGCGACCGCCTCCCGGACCCCGGCGATCGTGGCGCGAGTCTGGATCGGACCCGAAGTCGTCGATTTCACCATAAAGCGCGAATCTCCCGCGGCTTCTGGCCCCCTCTCCCCTTGTGGGAGAGGGTTGGGGTGAGGGGTTCTTGGCTCCGGCCGCGTCGAATGACCCCTCTCCCCAACCCTCTCCCACAACTGAGCATTACCCACAAGTCCGTTGAGGCTTCTTTGTGGCGGCATTGGGTCCGCGATCTTGCTAGAATGGGCCCTTTCGGC
>JAJYDH010000373.1 GCA_021777685.1 Planctomycetota bacterium
ATCTCGCCCTCGGTCTCCGCCATCTTCTCCAGGAGGTCGGGGCTGATGGTCAGCAGGTCGCACCCGGCCAGGTGGGAGATCTGCTCGACCCGGCGGAAGCTCGCGCCCATGACCTGGGTCTTGTAGCCGAACTTCTTGTAATAGTTGTAGATCTTGGTGACCGACTCGACGCCCGGGTCCTTGTCGGCCGGGATCTCGGCGCCGCCGCCGTTCTTCTTGTACCAGTCGTAGATCCGGCCGACGAACGGCGAGATGAGCGTCACCTTCGCCTCGGCGCAGGCGACGGCCTGGGCGAAGCTGAAGAGCAGCGTCAGGTTGCAGTGGATGCCCTCCTTCTCCAGCCGCTCCGCCGCCCGGATGCCCTCCCAGGTGCTGGCGATCTTGATCAGCACTCGCTCGCGGCCGATGCCGTGCTTGTCGTACATGCCGATGAGCTTCTTCCCCTTGGCGACGGTCGCCTCGGTGTCGAAGCTGAGCGAGGCGTCGACCTCGGTCGAGACCCGGCCGGGGACGAGTTCGAGGATCTGGAGGCCGAAGGCCACGGCCAGCCCGTCCATGAACGCCTCGGCCTGCGCGGCGTTGTCGCCCCCCTCCTCGGCGGCCTCGTGCAGCGCCTTCTCGACCAGGTGCGAGTACTTCGACTGCTGCGCCGCCTGGAGGAGCAGCGACGGGTTGGTCGTGGCGTCCTGGGGCTTGAGCCGGCCGATGGCCTCGATGTCGCCGGTGTCGGCGACGACCGTGGTGTACTTCTTCAGCGAGTCAAGCATTGACATCGAAGGTTCCCTCGGGGTTTGGTCGGAACTGAGCGTCATCCAGCCACGGGTCCGCGGGGCGGTCGCCCGCCCGCATCGGCCGCATTCATCCTGCTCGCGATGGCGTGCCGGCGGTCGATCGACCGACGTCGACCCGGCCCGACATCCGCTCGATACTCCGGTGATTGTAACCGGCCCCGAGTCGGATAGGCACTGGGAGGTCGCCCTCCGCATCGTCGCTTTCCCGATCCGCCGCCCGGCGTCCGGGCCGCCGCCGTCCCGAAGGTCCGGGAGTGTTGCTCCTACGGCCTCCCTCGAATAGATAGGACAACAAGCCGCGCGCTTCCCCAGGATTTCCGCACGGTCCACCGCGAATGTCGCGCGAATCGGGAAAGATGCCGGGCCGGCTCGGCGATCCGGCCTCGGCTCGCGATCGGCGCCGTAGGATGGATTGATGTACCGGGCGATCGCCCCTCGCTTCCGAGGGCCGGCGCCGCCCGGCGGCCGTGCGGAGTCGAGGACGATGGCGGAAGTCTTCCAGGAGAGCGGCCCCGCGACGGCCGAATGCCCCGTTCGCCCGGTGTCGGGGGCGAACGAGGGGGTCACGGGGGCGGTTCGGCCCGTTCGGGAGCCGTTCCGGCCGAGGCGCCCGGCGGACCTCGGATCGGCCGGGCTGACCTCGGCGCAGGTCGAGGGGCTGATCCTGAAGTTCCTGCTGGGCGTCGGCATGGCCTCGGGCCGGTCGGTCTCCTCGCAGCTCGGCCTCCCCTTCGCCTCGCTCATCGACGAGTTGCAACGGCTCCAGAAGCAGAAATTGCTCATGTACACCAACGTCGCCGACATGGGCGACTACGAGTACACGCTGACCGAGGCCGGACGGACGCGCGCCCGCGAGTATTCCGACGAATGCGCCTACGTCGGCTCGGCCCCCGTCTCCTACGACGACTACGTGGCGGCCGTCACCGCCCAGACGATCGCCGACGAGCATCCGCTGGAGGAGGACCTCCGGCGGGCCTTCTCCGACCTCCTGATCGCCGACGAGATGCTCAGGGTGCTCGGCCCGGCGATCAACTCGGGCCGGGGGATGTTCCTCTACGGGGCGCCGGGCAATGGCAAGACGAGCATCGCCGAGCGGATCACCCGCTGCTTCGGCAACACCATCTGGATTCCCCGGGTGATCGACCTGGGCGGCCAGCTCGTCAAGCTCTTCGACCCCTCCGTCCACGAGGCGATCGCCAGCCAGTCCGAGGGGCTCTTCCGCAAGGGGGAGGTCGACGCCCGATGGGTCGAGATCCGGAGGCCCACCGTGGTCGTCGGCGGCGAGCTGACGATGGACCGGCTGGAAATCCGCTATGATCCGGTGTCCAGGATCAGCGAGGCCTCGCTCCAGATGAAGTCGAACAACGGGACGCTTCTGATCGACGACTTCGGCCGCCAGCGGATGCAGCCGGTCGAGCTGCTCAACCGGATGATCATCCCCCTGGAAAAGCGGTACGACTTCCAGACCCTGAGCAACGGCAAGAACATCAAGATCCCGTTCGACCAGCTCACGCTCTTCTCGACCAACCTGGAGCCCAAGCACCTGGTCGACGACGCCTTCCTCCGGCGAATCCCCTACAAGATCCAGGTGACGGACCCGGACGAGTCGATGTTCAAGCGCCTGATGCTGCTCGTCGCGCCGAAGCTCGGGTTCGCCAGCGTCCCGGAGGACTCGGTCGACTATCTGATCGAGCACCACTACCGGAGGGTCGGCCGCTGCTTCCGGAGCTGCCAGCCTCGCGACCTGCTGCTCCAGGCGAGGAGCTATTGCCTGTACAACGACCTCCCGATGCAACTGAACCGCGAGGTCGTCGACTTCGCCGTCGGCTGCTATTTCACCACGATGTAGCGAGACACCTTCGAAGCTCCGGGGCTCGGATCAGGGCCGGTATCCCGGGCCCCGGACGATCCGGCCGGGGAGCGCCCCGGTGTGCTTCCCCTCCTCGACGACGGCGACGCCGTTGACGAAGACATCCCTGACCCCGGCCGAGTTCTGATGGGGCGCCTCGAAGGTGGCCCGGTCGGCGATCGTCCGGGGGTCGAAGACCACGATGTCGGCGCGGAAGCCTTCGACGAGCAGGCCCCGGTCGCGGATCGAGAGCCGGTCGGCGACGGCCGAGGTCATCTTGCGGATCGCGTCCTCCAGCGAGAGCACCCCCTCGTCGCGGACGTACTTGCCCAGGATCTTGGGGAAGGTGCCGTAGGACCGGGGATGGACCAGCCCCTTGGCCTTGTCGGGGTCGTGGCCGGAGGCGTCGGTGCCGAACTTCATCCAGGGCTGGCGGATCTGGAGCCTGACGTTCTCCTCGCTCATGAGGAAGTAGATGGTGTCGACCCGCTGTCGTTCGGCGAGGATCAGGTCGATGGCCGTTTCGACCCAGGGTTTCCCCTCGGCCTCGGCGATCTCGGCCAGGCGCCTGCCGGCGTACTTCTTCATCGGCGACCTGTCGAGTCCCAGGACGAGGATGCCCTCGGGCGTGGCCAGCTCTCCGAGGTTCTCGAACGGGGCGGTCGGATGCAGGACCTCCTCGACGATCGCGGCCCGCATCTTCGGGTCGGCCAGGTTCTCCAGGAGCTTGCCGTCGGCCGAGGCGGCGGGGGGGAGGCAGGCCGTCAGCCCGGTCCCGGCGGCGGTGTAGGGGTACATGTTGGCGCCGATGTCGAGCCCCCTGGCGCGGGCCTCGGCGATCTTCTCGACGGCGAGCCGGGCCTTGTCCCAGTTCCGCCTGCCGGCGGCCTTGAGGTGGTAGATCTCGACCGGAACGCCGCCCTCCTTGCCGATCCGGATCGCCTCGTCGATCGCTTCGAGGAGCTGGTCGGCCTCGGACCGCATGTGGGTGATGTAGACCCCGCCCAGCGGGGCCATCTCGCGGGATAGCGCGATCAGGTCGTCGGTCGAGACGAAGGTGTCGGGCGGGTAGATCAGGGCCGAGGCCAGGCCGAAGGCGCCGTCCTTCATGGCGTCGCGGACGATCTTCTTCATCGCCTCCATCTCGCCCTTGCTCGGCTCGCCCCGCTTCATCCCCTTGACGTGGGACCGCACCGTCTGCGAGCCGAGGAACGAGCCGAAGTTGACGGAGCCCCCGTGCCGCTTCATCGCCTTCAGCCAGGCGTCGAACCCGTGAGTGCCGTCGAACCGCTTCGAGGGGGCGTTGCTCTCCCCCTCGCCGAGGATCTCCGTCGTCACCCCCTGCGTGACCTTTCCCACGAGCCGGCCGTCCCCTTCGAGCAGCTCGACCCGCGAATGACCCTGGATGTCGATGAAGCCGGGAGCGACGACGAGCCCCGAAGCGTCGACCTTCCGCCGGGCCTGGGCATCCCTGAGCTGGCCGGCGGGCGTGATCCGCGCGATCGTGTCCCCCTTCACGGCGAGGTCGCCCCGATACCAGGCGTTCCCGGAGCCGTCGACGATCCGTCCGTCGAGGATCACCACGTCATACGGCGGCTCGGTCGGCCTTTGCGGCTCCGGGGGGGACTTCCGGGCGAAGACGATGTCGGCGGCGGCAGGCTCCGGGGCCATCGCGAGCTGATTGATGACCCCGTCCGGTCCATAACCGAAGGTGACGCGGGCCTTCGGGATCGGGCTGTCTTCGTCTTCTGAAGTGCCGGTCTCGAAGTTGTCGAAGAGGCGATGGAGCAGGGGGGTGGACCCGCCTCGCCAGGCCAGGGCAAGGCCGTTAGAACAGGCCGCGACCTCGACCCGACCATTCGCGGGGTGATCGAAGTCCCCCGCGTGGTCGGGCCATGCGTGCGACGGCGACGATCCGGTCGAAAGCGACTCCTCGCGTTCCCGACGCTCGAATGCCGCCTGTTCGGCCTTGCGGTCGATCTCCTTACACCGGGAGATCCAGTCGCCCGGCTCCAGCCCGAGGAGCCGGTCGAGGACCCGTCTGATCACGCAGATCGGCGCGGGGCGGTCTCCCGAGAGGTTCGCCTGGACGATGACGCCGAGCTTTTCGCGAGGGAGCAGGGTCATCAGGGCGCTGAAGCCGTCGATGCTCCCGCTGTGCCAGGCGACCTCGCGGCACCGGTAAAAGGTGAGGAAGAATCCCAGGCCGTAGGAGACCGGGCCCAGTTTCGGGAATTCGGACGAATGGAGCGGGCCGAGCAGGCCGTCGGGAATGGTCGTCCGGGGTGATGGGAGCCGCTCGGCCGACGTCTTCGAGAAGACCTGGGAATCGCCGTACTTGCCGGAAACGAGGTGGACCCGGACGTATCGGACGATCTCCTCGACGTTCGAGTTGATCGCCCCGGCGGGCGCGATCGCGGCCATCTCGTCGAACGGCCGTCCCCGGACCCGATCGCCGGACTTCCCGTACCCTCGGGCGCAGTCGTCGGACTTCTGAGAATCCAGCACCGAGAAGTTGCTCACCGACATCCCGGGCGGGCGGAAGATCCGCTCCCCGGTCAGTTCCTGCCACGACGAGCCGGAAACCTGCTCGTCGACCATCCCCGCGACGAGGTACATCAGGTTGTTGTACCGCCACGAGGCGCGGGACTCCTTGCTCGGCTCCAGGAATTGGAGCCGTTCCAGGAACTCCCTGCGCGATATCCCCGACCCGTACCAAAGCCGGCCGTGCCGGGGCAGCCCGGTCCTGTGCGAGAGGAGGTCGACCGGCGTCGGCCGTTCGGAGGCGAGACCGTCCTTGAGGCGAAACCCGGGCAGGAGATCGCCGACCGGAGCATCCCAGCCGAGCTTTTCCCGGTCGACAAGCACCCCCAGCCCGCTCGCGGTGAACGACTTGGTGATCGAGCCGATCGCGAACAGCGTCCTCGGCGTCACCGGCAGCCCGACCACCCGGTCGCGGACCCCGTATCCCTTCATGTGGACGACCTCGCCGTCCTTCACGACGGCGAAGGCCAGGCCCGGCACCTTCCACTCGCCCAGGACGCTTTCGACCAGCGCATCCAGGTCGTTCCGAGCCGTAACCTCCGCCCGGGCGCCGCTCGCGACCAAGACGAACAGTGCGGTCACCAAGCTCCAACCGAGGAGTGATCTCATGCGATTCGACTCGTTCGGGAGTGGTGCGGCGGCGGTTGATCGGCGGATAGGTCCTGGTCGGTCCTCCCAGGACGAAGCTTAAGCGAATCAGGAGCGAGGAACAACCGCCGAGCCGGCCTCGAGTCGCCGGCAGCCCCACACTGATCCGTCATGCCACCGCCTTAAGAAGCACGGAAGATCGACATTGACAAAAATCGGCCCTTTGTTATCATCACCTTCGATTGATGGAGACGGGGCGTAGCTCAGCTTGGCTAGAGCGCACGGTTCGGGATCGTGAGGTCGGAGGTTCAAATCCTCTCGCCCCGACTTTTAGAAAAATCCGCCGAATCCTAGACTTAGGATACCTGCCTGCGTCGGGCAGCGCGGCTTCCGAGGCTGACTCAAGGCGTTTTCGGTAACGCCTTCGGCCGCGAGTAGTTCGCGCAGATGCCCCGACCAATCTCTCCGAAGTAACGTCAGTACAAGCCGAAGAACTTGGATTGGTCGTCATCGACGGCAAGGCTCGCTACCTCGGGCGGTACGATTCGCCCGAGAGCTGGCAGAAGGCGCTTGATGGGTTGCAGGGTGGTGCCAATAATTGGCCGATCAGGGCACCCAGCAGCCTCCGGCCACGAGCCCGGACGTTGTGGACGAACTCGAAGAACCCCAGGTAGAGCGGCAGGCTCTCCTGGGGGATTCCGCGATGCGGGCGGGACCATGAACGCAGCAGCGACCGGAACCCTT
>JAJYDH010000374.1 GCA_021777685.1 Planctomycetota bacterium
CGACCGATCGACGCTCTCGATGCGTAGTCCTTTGGAGTGCGGGAGCTTGCTCCCGCTTTCGGGCCCCGGAGCTTGCTCCGGGCGCCATCGACGCCGCCCGACCGGCCGTCGGAGCAAGCTCCGCCGGGAAAAGCGGGAGCAAGCTCCCGCACTCCAAAGGACCGGGACCCCCGCCTTCTCCTCCATCGACCGGAAAGGACCCGATCATGTCGTCAATCCCCGAGGAGCCGCCGTTGACGCTGTTGCAGCAGAGGGAGATCGAGGCGCGGGTGGTCGGGCCGCTGGTCCGGGGGTTCGCCGAGGAGCTGGGGGCGGAGAAGGCGCTGGAGGTGGTCCGGCGGGTGATCGCCGGGCTCGCCCGCGAGGGGGGCTCGGACCTGGCCGCCCGGCTGGGCGACGCCTCGCTCGGCGCGTTCGCCTCGTGCCTCGGCCGCTGGAGCGAGGGCGGGGCCCTGGAGATCGACGTCCTGGAGTCGACCGGCGAACGGCTCTCGTTCAACGTCACCCGGTGCAAGTACGCCGAGATGTACCGGGCGCTCGGCCTGGCCGACCTCGGCTCCAGCCTGTCGTGCCTCCGCGACTTCGCCCTCATCGAGGGGTTCAACCCCGAGATCGAGCTGACCCGGACCCAGACCCTCATGGAAGGGGCGTCGCACTGCGACTTCCGATTCCGGGCCGAGGGGGAAAAATAGGCCGATCTTGCCGGAGGGCCGCCGTCGTCGGTGGCTTCCTTTTCCGGATTTCGTCGAGAAACAGGAATAAAATCCCCCGCGCGGTCCTGAATATAACGAACGGAGACGCGACCCCGAGCCCGCACCCGTCCGAGGACCCGACCCATGCCCGCCACCGAAGCCCAGATCCTCGCGAATCGCCGGAATGCCGCCCTCTCGACCGGTCCGAAGACCCCCGAGGGCAAGGAGCAGTCGCGCCGGAACGCCCTCAAGCACGGGATGACCGGCGACGGGGTTGTCCTGGCCGAGGCCGACGCGGCCGAGGTCGACCGCCGGGCCGCCGCCTTCGCCCGGGAGACGGACGCCTCGGGCGAGATCGGCCTGGCCCTGGCCCGGAACGCGGCGCTCAACTCGGTCCGGATGGAACGCGCCGCCGACCGGCAGACGGCGGCCCTGGCCGAGCGCGTCCGCCGGGTCGAGGCCGAGTTCGTCGCCCCCGAGGGCGCCTCCGCCGAGGAGGCCGACATGCTCCGCTCCGAGGCCGCCCGGATCGCGATGTTCGACCCGTCGAAGGAGGCCGGCCTCGCCCGGAAGTACGAGGCGGCGGCCGAGCGCGGCTTCTTCCGGGCGATCAAGGAACTCCGCCAGCTCCAGCGGTCGACGGACGTCTCGGCGATAGCGAAGGCCCAGGCCGAGGCGGCCCGGAAGTCGATGGGCCAGATGGCTTCGTTCTTCCCCGCCGAGGCGAAGGCCCCGACCCCCGCCCGGCCGGCCATCGCGGCCCCGCCCGTCGCGGCCCCGGCGCCCGCCAAGGCCGCCCTCCCCGCCTGGAATCCCGCCTTCAACGGGCCGTTCGACGTGCCGATCACGATCGGCCGGCCTCGCTGAGGGCCGGAAGTCGCATCCGTCGGACAAGCCGAGGGCCGATCGCCGGGAGGCCGCGCGCCGGAGGACCCCCCACGCCCGGGGTGCGCCAGTGGATTCCGGCCTTATCTGGCCCCCTCTCCCACGGAGGGGAGAGGGGGCCAGAGGCTCGTTTCCCTCGCCAGAACCCGAAAATCGGGCCGATGCCGGAATCCGTCGGCGCACTCCGCCCCCGAAATCCGGCCCGGCATTGACAATTTTTAACGTGCGTGCGGGCAAGCAGGGGTCAATAATGGATCGTGCCGTGGTCTTCCGGCCTCGTCTCCGCCCGACCCCTTCGCGGACGATGCCCGTCGCCGATGTCGATGATTGTCATCAGCCAGTCCAGGAGCTCTCCCATGAGGAATCACCGAGTCGTCCGCCCCCGGAGCGAGGCCCTGGAGCCCCGCGCCGTCCCCACCGCGGCGGTGACGGGCGTGACGGTCCCGACGGGCCTGCCCGGGATTTCCGTGACCCTGCCGTCGCAGGTCCCGGTGAACAGCCCGCAGGTCAAGGCGGCGTTCGTCGCCTTCGACCAGAGCTTCGTGAACGCGGTCGACCGGGTGCTCCTGGCCCCCGGGCCGGACGGCCTGGTCGTGCCCTCGGCCAACCGGGCGGCGTTCGACGCGGCGATCGAGGGCTCGCTGGAGGCCCTGGCCGCCGCGCTGGTCCGGTCGCTGGGCACGCCCTCGCCCACCTCGTCGACCGCCGCGAGCCAGGTCTCCGACGCCATCACCGGGGGCGGCTCGGCCAGCCTGGAGAGCCAGCTCCAGGCGCTGTCGACCGGGGCGATCGAGCTGTCGCTGGCGCCTCTGGCGAACGTCGTCTCGGTCTCGACGACGGTCCAGGCGCCGATCCCGCTGGTCGTGACCACGGCCGAGCAGGTCCGCCCGACCCTCCGGCCGCCGGTCTCCTCGGAGGACCTGGCCGTGAGCTTCATCGCGGAGCCGGCCTCGACGTCCTCCTCGTCGGCGTCGACGAAGGCGGCGGGCGACGTCCGATCGGCCTTCAACAACTTCCTCAACGACTACTTCAAGGCGGTCCAGGGGGTGCTCCTGGCGCCCGACGCGGCCGGCCAGGTCAACCCGCGGGGGAGCCGGGCCGCCTTCGACGCCCGGGTCGGCCAGGCCCTCCAGGCGCTCGACCTCCGGCTGACCTCCGCCCTCGGCCGCTACCCCGCCACCTCGACCCTCGCCCCGCAGATCAAGTCGGCGCTCGAAGGGGCCGGGGCCGCCAGCCTCAAGGGGCAGCTCGCCAACCTCCCCACGCCCGGGGGCCCGCAGGCCGCCGTCGTCCGCGACTTCACCCTCGGCTCGACCCAGGCCATCGCCCGCGCCCTCTCGCTGATCAGCGGCGACGTGACCAGGGCCCTGACGCCGCCGTGAGGCGGGAGAATTCCGGCCCCTGCTCTCGACGAGCTTCCTCCGATCGATTGGCTCGCGGCTCCTTCTTCCTCCCCTCTCCCTCCGGGAGAGGGGCCGGGGGTGAGGGGCGTCGCATTGTCAACCGGCCCGGAAGACAGGGCACGTTCGAGGATCACTCGACCGGCGACGACCCTCACCCCGGCCCTCTCCCGGAGGGAGAGGGAGGCAGACAGGACGTCGGAACGGCCCCGGCCGCGCCGGGGAGTTGACGACGGGCCGGCCAGGCGGGACGATCGATGTCGGCCGGTCCCGCGTGCTCGTCCCCGAGGTCTTCTCCCATGAAACTCGGCCTGATCAATTCCGCCTGGGCCCAAGCCGGGCAGGACACCCTGTTCGGCCTCCGGATGACGAAGGAGATCGGGTTCGACTCGGTCGACATCTTCGCGGACCCTTATGACACCGACGAGATGGAGCGTCGGCTCATCAAGGACGAGTGCGACCGCCTGGGCCTGCCGATCGTGAGCGTGGCGTGCGTGGCCCTGGGGCTGGTCGACTTCAACCCGAGCGTCCGCCGGTTCCACTTCGACCGGGCCTGGGCCTACCTCGACATGGCCCGGCAGTTCGGCGCGAGGAACGTCCTGCTGGTCCTGGGCGAATACGTCTGGCAGAAGGAGGTCATCCCGCCGGCCGAGCAGTGGTCGTACGCCGCGACCTGCGTGAAGACCCTGGGCGAGCACGCCCGCCGGCTCGACCTGGAGATCGCCCTGGAACTGGAGCCGTTCAGGCTCTCGCTGCTCCACGACGTCGAGAGCATGGCCCGGTTCCTCGACGACGTCGACCACCCGGCGGTGAAGGCGAACGTGGACATCTCGCACATGGTCCTGGCCCGCCAGCCGGCCGCCTGGCTGGAGCAGCTCCGGGGGCGCGTGGCCCACGTCCACATCTCGGACTGCGACGGCAAGGTCCACGGCGACCTGCCGCCGGGCCGGGGGGTGGTCGACTTCCCGCCCTACCTCCAGGCCATCAAGGCGCTGGGGGTGGACGACGCCACGGTCTCGGTCGAGCTGGAGTACTCGCCCGAGCCCGGCAAGATCGTCGAGTGGGTCAAGGAGGCGTACACGGCCACGGCCGACCTGATGCGCGCGGCGGGCCTCCGGCCGTGAGGGGGCTGATCCGGTCGACTCCCGTCATCGTCGCCCTGGTTGCGGTCGTGGGCTGGCCGCTCCTGGCGACGGTCATCGAGGCGACGAGGCCCGAGGAGAGCACCGAGGCGGGCTCCCGGGAGATCGTGGCGACCGTCCGCGCCGGGGAGATCATCCGGCCGCTGGGGCTGGCGGTCGAGACGGCCCGGCTCGTCCTGGCGACGGAGGCCATCGCGTTGCCGATCGGCGTGGCGCTGGCGTTCGTGCTGGCCCGGACCGACGTCTGGGGGCGTCGGGGGATGCTCGGCGTGGTGGGCCTGGCGGCGTTCGTGCCGATGCCGCTGGTGGCGACGGCCTGGCTCGGGGCGTTCGGCAACGCCGGCCGGTCGCAGGCGCTGGGGCTCGGGCCGCTCCTGGTGGGGTGGTCGGGGGCGGCGTTCATCCACGCGACGGCCGCCCTCCCCTGGATCGTGGCGATCGTCGGCGTCGGCCTCCGGGCGGTCGAGCCCGACCTGGAGGAGTCGGCGCGGCTCGACCTCTCCCCCTGGGGCGTGGTCGTCCGCGTGACCCTCCGCCGGAGCCTGGGGGCGATCGCGGCGGCGGCCCTGGCGGTCGCGATCCTGACGGCCGGCGACATGTCGGTGACGGACCTGCTCTCGGTCCGGACCTACGCCGAGGAGTCGTACACCCAGTATCAGTCGGGCAACGCACCGAGGGCCGCCGCCGTGGCCCTGCCGCCGCTGGTCATCTTCGGCGGGCTGATCCTGATCGCCGCCCGGGCTTTGCTCAGGGTCGACCCCGCGCGGGTCCTGTCGGCCTCGGCCCGGTCGAGGGACTGGCGGCTCGGCCGGTGGCGAGGGCCGGTCGGCCTGGCGGTCATGGCCTCGGCCGGGAGCCTGGTCGCCTTGCCGATGTTCAGCCTGGTCTGGCACGCCGGCCGGGTGGTGGACCGGGCCAGGCCGGGCGCGCCGACCTGGTCGCTATCCGGCCTGGCCGGGACGCTGGCGTCGACGGCGGGCGAGCTGTTCGGGCCGATGCTGTCGAGGCCGATGCGGAGCCCGCTCTTCTCCAGCGTCCTGCTGGCCTCGGTCGCGGCCCTGGCGACGGTCGCGCTGGCCTGGTCGCTGGCCTGGCTCGCGCGAGGGCCCGGCCCCTGGCGGTGGGTCGTGGCGTTGACCGTCGCGCTGACGCTGGCCGTCCCCGGGCCGGTCGCGGGGATGGCCCTGGTGCTGGCGTACATCGACCTGCCGATCGTCTACGACACGCCGGTTCGGGTCGTCTTCGCTTATATGATGCGGACCCTGCCCTACGCGGTGCTGGTCCTCTGGCCGGCGGTCCGGTCGCTGCCGAGGGCGTACTTCGAGGCCGCGTCGCTCGACGGCTACGGGACCTGGGGCCAGGCCCGGAGGGTGGCCATCCCGCTGACGATGCCGGCGATCGCGGCGGCGTGGGGGGTGTCGTTCGCCCTGGCGCTGGGGGAGCTGCCGGCGGCGAACCTGTCGGCCCCGGCCGGCGTGATGCTCCTCTCGGTCCGGGTCTGGGAGCTGCTCCACCGGGGGGTCGAGAGCCACCTCGCCGGCATGGCCCTGCTGATGCTCGCCCTGATCGCCCTGGCCGGCTCGGTCGCCGCCCGGGGGCTGGGACGGCTCTACGGGCCGGATTCCGGTCGGCTGTCTTAAAGAAATCGTGCTTGCGGACGAAGGACGGATGAGGGATCTTATCACCAGCCATCGGCATTCCTCTCGGGAATCCGTCTCCCTCTCCCTCCGGGAGAGGGCCGGGGTGAGGGTCGTCGCCCGACCTGGCCGGTTCCGAGATGGGCATTCCGGGAGCCGTTGGCGATGCGACGCCCCTCACCCCGGCCCTCTCCCAGGGGGAGAGGGAGTAAGATTTTCGAACGCCCGGGCGAGGGACATCCGAGGAGGCGGACCGATGGCGATGCGGCTGGGGCCGGGGCCGGTCTTCGCGTTCGAGTGGCTCACGCGGTCGCGGAGGTGGCAGGGGTACGCCCTCCGGGTGCTGTTCGTCCTGGCCTTGCTCGCGGGCCTGGGCCTGATCTGGCGGTCGACGACCCAGCAGAACCAGTACCTGACGACCCGGCAGCAGATGGTCCAGGCGGGCGAGGCGTTCTTCACCACGATGAGGATCACCCAGCTCGCCCTGGTCCTCCTGGCCGCGCCGGCGGCGACGGCCGGGGCGATCTGCCTGGACAAGTCGCGAGGGACGCTGGCCCACGTCATGGTCACCGAGCTGACCGACGGCGAGGTCGTCCTGGGCAAGCTCGGCGCCCGGCTCGTGCCCGTCCTGAACCTGATCGCCTGCGCCCTGCCGGTCTCGGCCCTGGGGACGCTCCTGGGCGGGATCGACCCGGTGCAACTGTCGGAGTCGCTCCTGATCGCCTGCGGGCTCGCCCTGCTGGGGTGCTCGC
>JAJYDH010000375.1 GCA_021777685.1 Planctomycetota bacterium
GAGCGTGCTCGCCGGGCGGCTCTCGCTCGGCGACCTGATGATGTTCCTGGTCTACCTGGCGATGCTCCTCGAACCGCTCGCCGTCCTGGCCACGAGCGCCACGCAGTTGCAGAACAACCTCTCGGGGTTCGACCGGGTCCTGGACCTCCTCTCCGAGCCCCGGGAGATGGTCTCACGGCCCGGCGCGATCGCGCTCGACCCGCGCTCGGTCGAGGGGCGGATCACGCTGGATGGGGTGAGCTTCACCTACCCGACCGGCGATACCACCGTGCTCAAGGGCATCGACCTGGAGGTCGAGCCGGGACAGGTGATCGCGCTGGTCGGCCGATCGGGGGCGGGCAAGACGACCCTGTGCAATCTGATCGCCCGGTTCTACGACCCGACCGAGGGCGTCGCCCGCCTCGATGGCGTGGACCTCCGCGACATCGACGTGGAGAGCTACCGGCGCCTCCTCGGGATCGTCGAGCAGGATGTCTTTCTCTTCGACGGGACCATCGCCGAGAACATCGCCTACGCCTCGCGACGGGCGACCTACGCCGAGGTCGAGCACGCCGCCAGGGTCGCCAATGCCGACGAATTCATCGAGGACCTGCCGGACGGCTATGAGACGCTGATCGGCGAGCGTGGCGTCCGGCTCAGCGGCGGACAGAGGCAGCGGCTGGCCATCGCGCGGGCGGTCCTGGCCGACCCCCGGATCTTCATCCTCGACGAGGCGACCAGCAACCTGGACAGCCGGAGCGAGCGGTTGATCCAGTCGGCCCTGGCGTCCTTGATGCGCGGGCGGACCTCGTTCGTGATCGCCCACCGGCTCAGCACGATCCGCTCGGCCGACCGCATCCTGGTCCTGGAGGGCGGATCGATCGTCGAGGCCGGGTCGCACGAGGAGTTGCTCGCCCGAGGGGGACCTTACCGGGAGATGGTCGAGCTGCAAAACATGGAGGGATGACGACTTCGATCGACCGGGAGCGGGCATGCTCGCCGGCCGATCGGACGCTTGACGGGGTCGATCAGGCCTCGTGCTTGTGATGGCCCATCGACTCGAGCATGGCCCGGCACGACTTCTCGCATTTCTCCAGGGCCTTGGCGGCGGCCTTCATCTCGGGGGAGTCGAACTTGCCGACGACGGCGAGGGTCGCCTTGCAGGAGTCGGCGCAGGCCGAGCACGAAAAGGCCATGAGCGGGCTGTGCTTGGCGATGTTGCAGGCCGAGAGTGCGCAGAAACCCGCGCAGTCGGCGGCGAACTGGAGCGGCTTGGCGTGTTCCTTCTTGCCCTCGGCGACCTGCATCAGGCAGTGATGGTAGGTCATGTCGCAAGCCTTGGCGCAGTCGGAGCACGCCTCCAGGCAGTCCTTGTGGACGGCGTCGAGCTTGCAACACTCGTCCTCGGCGAGGGCCTCTCGTCCGGACAGGGCGGTCAGGCCGACGGCGCCGGCACCCAGCATCCCGAGCCATTCGCGACGAACCACGGTGCGTCTCCTTCGAGGTGTTGGAGCGGACGGGGAGGCCCATCGACGCTCGATCGGCCTCCCGGATCGGTGCATCGTCTATTGTAGGCAATTCGCGATCCGCGACCGGGAAAAATCCCGATCGGGGGGGATTTACCCGGTCAGAGGTCCCAGAGCTTCGAGCCGTGGAGGTAGCAGGAGACGATGCCGTCCTCGCTGACCTTGAGGACCGGCCCGTATCGGCTGGCGATCATGGCCGCGGTCGTCCTGGCCCCTTCGGCGATCGTGGCGGGAGAGGCCGAGGGGTCGAGGCGGAGGATCGCCGCGAAGGCGAGGAGCCTCCCCGAGCGATCGGTCGCGATCGCGCCGTCGAGTCCGGCGATGGCCTCGAGCACGGCCGGATCGATGTCGACAACCGAACGGCCACGGGCCAGGTAGTGGAGGGCTCGCTTGGCCAGGGGATCGCCGGGCATCAATTCGGGGGGTGGCCCGTCCGGAATCTCGCCCGAGAGCAGGTCGTGGGGCGAGATCAGCCGGCCGAGGGCCGAGTCGGGGTCGTCGATCACCACGAAGAGGCCGCCCTGTCGGCATTCGGCGAGGTCGAGGGCCGTCTGGAACAGGACCCGGGCCAGCCTGGGCTCGGCGACGGCCCTGGACCAGAGCTCGTATTTATTCGCGGGGTCGAGGATTCGCCAGCGGCCGTGGGCGAAGGCGAACGCCTGCGAGCCCTGCGCGAAAAGCTTGATCTCCTGGTTCGGGCTGAGGACCAGGCAGAGATTGCCGCCGGCCCGGGTGGCCCGAGCATGGCTCACATAATCGCGGGCGCAGGGGACGTCCGGCAGGTCGCTCGCGGCAACGCCTTCGGCCCATCGACCGACGTCGATGACCTCCACGAGCTTCCCGGCTTTGTCGACCAGGAAGAGCGTCCGCTTGCCGTCGCAGAGTCGATGGATGCTCTTCAGGGCGGTCAACTCGACACCGTAAGTCAGGGCGTCGTCGGGGGCGGGTCGCCCCGGCTCGTCGTCGCCCAGGAGGAGGGCACCCGTCGACACCCGGCGATTCTCGTAGGTCGAGAGGGCGGCCGTCCTGAGCGTGTGGATCGTCGAGGCGATCCGGCTCGGCCGGGACGAGGTCGAGGTGTAGGCCCAGGGTTCGACGAAGGCGGCGACGTAATGGTCTTCCGAGCCGCCCCGATATAACTCCAGCCGTGACGAGTGGTTGATCTGGAAGAGGTGCTGGTAGCGGAGGCTGAGCACGGCGCCGATGGCGCGGATCATCCGCAAGTCGTGGGACGTGTGGCGGACGTCCTCGCGACGGTCGATCCCGTACCGGGCCCCGAACAGTTCGACCGTGAGACCCGTCGAAGGGTCTTCGCGGAGGTGGAAATCGGGACCGTTGGCCGCGGCGAGCCGGCCCGGGTCGGCCTCGATGGGGATCAATTGCGCCCTGGGATAGAAGGAGCAGAGGTCGCGGCGGAAGACGCCGACGAAGAGTTCCGCCACCGCCTGGGCGTCCCGGAGGCCGGCCGATATCTCACGGGCCGTCGATGGAGTGGCCGCGATCCCCGAAGGGACGTGGCTTACGATTCGCATCTGGCGATCCTCCGTGCCCGGCCCGGGACCGATCCGCTTCGGAGATGTTACCCCGTTCGGCCCGAAATGGGAAGCAGGGCTGCCCGATTCGGACGGCCGAGTGACTGCCGATTCGCTCAGAAGTTGCCCAGTTCGGCGGCCCAGCCCTGGACTCCAGAGTCCCGCTTGAGCTGCGAGATCGAGACGGTCCGCCCCAGGTCGCGGACGAACCATCCGGCCACCTTGGTCTGCTCGACCTCCGACGTCCCCTGGAAGAACCGCAGGACATTGAACGCGGCGTAACCCTGATAGAGCAGGCCGGACCAGGCGGAGAGTTCGGCCGAGGTGGGTGCCCGATCGTTCAGGTCTTCGTAGAAGCCCACGACGACCGAGGTGGGCGTGCCGCCGTGCCCGATCAGATACTCGGGAGAGGACAAGATCGCCGCCTGCACGGTATCGTCGCCGAAGCCCTCATCGATCAGGTTGGCCCAGGCGACCACGCCCGGGTCGACCTTGAGGGTGTCGATGGAGGCGGATCGGCCCAGGTCGTCCTGGAACCACTGGGCGACCTCCGTGAGCCTCGCCTCGGGCGAGGTCATGATCGCCATCGCGATCTGATAGCGGGTGACGGTGCCCGAGTCGTACACGGCAAGCCATTGCTGGACCTCGGCCGCCGACGGGGAACGGTCGAGCAGGTTCTGGTAGAGTCCCGTGATGAAGCCCTCGGCCGTCCCGCCGTGGACGGCGAAGTATTCATCGGACGCCAGGATCGACGACTGGACCTGCTCGACGCTGGACGCCCCGACGGTCAACGCGGGAATCCCCGCCGCCGGCGGAGAGCCCGACGGTGCGGTGGCGACCGGGCTGGAGGCGCTGGCGACGATCGACTGGGCGTCGACGACCGCGTTGTAGGCGTCGACCATGCCGCCGGTGATCGTCTTGCCCGCCAGGGACGGCAGGGACTTGGTGGTGGAGTCGAGGATCTGGACGATCTCGGCGGCCGTGAAGTTCGGGTTGATCCCCGCGACGAGGGCCGCCACGCCCGAGACGTAGGCCGCGGACATCGAGGTCCCGGAGAGGGTCTCGAAGCCGGACGAATCGATGCTCGTCGGCACGTCGCTGACGATGTCCACGCCGGGCGCGGCCAGGTTGACCGTCGAGGCCCCGAAATTGGAGAAGCTCGGGAGGTTGCCCGAGCGGTCGACGGCCGCGACGCTCAGCTCGTTGGGAAGCTGGTAGCTCGCCGGGTAGCTCGGCGAGACGTCGTTGTTGGTGCCGTCGTTGCCGGCCGCGGTGACGAAGACGACGTTGTGGGCGTTCGCGAAGGCGATCGCGTCGCCCAGCGGGCCCGAATAGTCGACGCCGCCCCAGCTTGCGTTGATGACCTTGGCCCCGTGGTTGACCGCGAAGTAGATGGCCGAGACCGCGTCGCTGGTGGTCCCGTTGCCGTTGGCGTCGAGGAACTTCAGGGGCATGATCTGGACGGCGGGGGCGACCCCGACCACGCCGAATCCGTTGTTCCCCTCCGCCGCGATGATGGACGAGACGTGCGTGCCGTGGCCGTCGTCGTCCTGGACGTTATTCGTGTTGGCGATGAAATTCCAGCCGTGGGTGTCGTTGGGGTAGCCCGAGGCGGCGTCGTTGCCGGGGTTGGTCCAGATCTTGCCCGCGAAATCGGGGTTGGAGAGGTCGATGCCGGTGTCGATGACCGCGACGATCGTCGCCGGGCTGCCGATGGTCAGGCCCCACGCCTCGGGGGCGTTGATGTCCACGTTGTTCGAGTTGTTCAGCCCCCAGAGCTGCGAGAAGGCGGGGTCGTTGGGATAGACGGGCGTCGAAGCGGCGTGGATGGTCGAGTTCGGCGAGGCGTAGACGACCCCGGGGTCCGCTTGCAGCTTCTGGATCGCGACGGCCGGCGTGATGCCCCGGCCCAGGCTGATCAGCTCGGGCCCGTCCGGATACGCGGTCACGACCGAGCCGTGGACCGACGCCAGATCCGCTGCCTGGACGCTCGCCGATTCGGACGCGATGAACCGGACGAAGATGCTCGAAGCCGGGTCCGGGTTGGCGATCGGCCCCGATCCGGCGGTCGCGGTCGAGAGTAACGAGCGAGATTCGAGACATTCGACGAAAGGTCGTCGACGGGCGGACGAGACGGCACGCTTCATGGCCTTATCTTCCCGGTGCGGTCGAACCGGTCGACGGTCGGTGACAACCGCGACCATGCCTTCGTGGGCATCTCCGCCGGGGGGGGCGTCGTGGCCCGAGTTCTTCACGGTGATAGCTAACTTTAGCATGAATCCCGGGAAAAACTCATCAATCGGCCACGCCCGTTGCCCTGGATCATCATCCGGGCCCGGAAGTCTCCCGAGCGGGGCCCTCGCCGGGATGGGGATGGGGATGGGGGTGGGGGTGGCCGTGATGATGGCCGTGGCCGTGTTCCAGGGGAATCACCGCGGCCAGGACCAGCCGGCCCGACTCAACGCCCTTGGTGCCGATCAGGCCGTCGGCGAGGTCGCGGATGACCCGGGTGGTCCCCCGGAGCATGATCACCTCCAGGCATCGCCGGGCGTCGAGATGGACGTGGGTCGTCGTCACGACCCGGTCGAGGTGGAGGTGCTGGAGTTCGGTCAGCCGCTCGGCGACCCGGCCGGCGTGATGGTCGTAGATCAGCGTCACGACGCCCATCGCCTCGCCGTCGTCGTCGGCGACGGCGTCCTCGATCAGGGCGGCGCGCATCAGCCCGCGCACCGCCTCGCTCCGGTTCGGGTAGCGATGCTCCTCGCGGTAGCGGTCGAACTTGTCGAGCAGCTCGCCGCCGATCGCCACGCTGAACCGGACCAGGGGCTCCTTCACGTCGGGACCTTTCCGGGCGATCGGGATCAGCCCACCTTGGCGACGTCGACCCACTCGCCGCCCCGCTTCGAGCTGGCAACGGCGGCCTCGATGAACGCCATGCCGGCCACGCCGTCGACGATCCCCGGGTGCTCGAAGGGCGCGGGGCCCTTCTCGCCCAGGTTGGCGCGGATGGCCAGTTGCAGGCTCATGTGGAGGTTCGCCAGCGCCTCGTGGAAACCCTCGGGATGCCCCGACGGGACGCGGATGTACGGCTTGATGGACGCCGGGAAGTAGCCGTACTCGGCCCCCAGGCGGTAGACCTTCACCGGCTGGCCGCCGGCATACTGCTTGAGGACGTTGTGCTCGGTGATCGACCATTCGAGCGTGCCGGTGGTCCCGCTGACCCGGAACCCGTTGTCATTCTGGGCGCCGATGGTGATCTGGGAGGCCGCTATCGTGGCGATCCCGCCGTTCTCCAGCTCGGCCAGGACGGTGAAGTCGTCGTCCAGCGACCGCCCCTTGACGAACGTGGTCAGGCGTGCGCTCAGGCGGGTCGCCGAGAGGCCGGCGACGAATCGGACGAACTCATAAGCATGCGTCCCGATATCTCCGCCGCATCCCGAGGCCCCCGCCTTGGACGGGTC
>JAJYDH010000376.1 GCA_021777685.1 Planctomycetota bacterium
GAACGAGAGCATCCCCGGCGGCGAGAACAGGAACCAGCCGAAGTCGACCTGCCGGTCGAAGATCGCCACCAGGCTCAAGCTGCCCGCCCAGAGGACCACCGGGACCAGCGAGAGCACCTGCGGGACCTCGTAGGAGACCAGTTGCGCGACCGCCCGCATCGCCCCGACCAGCGAGAATTTGTTGCGGCTCGACCACCCCGCCAGGAAGATCGCCAGCGGCGAGAGGCTGGAGACGGCCACAAGATAGATCAGCCCCGAGGGCGGGTTCACCGCCGCCTCGGCACCGAACGGGATCACCGCGAGCATCAGGAACGCCGAGACCAGGATCAACACCGGCGCCAGCATGTGGACCCAGCGGTCGGCCGACTTCGGGACCAGGTTTTCCTTGGTGATGAGCTTGATGGCGTCGGCGATCGACTGGAGGAGCCCGAAAGGCCCCACCCGGTTCGGCCCGATCCGGTCCTGGAACCGCCCGGCGACCTTGCGCTCGGCCCAGACCAGGTACGCCATGATCCCCGGCAGCAGGCCGAAGAAGATGACCGCCCAGAACAGCCAGCGGAACCACGGGTCGCCGACGATCAGCGTCCCCTGCGTCGAGGTGAAACCCGGCCCGGCGGCCCAGAAGATCATCGGAGTCGAAAATGTCGAGGTCAGGCCCACCGGAGCACGCCCTTGGCCCAGGCGTAAACCAGGCCGATCGCGAGGATCGCGAGGAAGATGACCATCTCCACCAGGGCGAACGCGCCCAGGCCCGCGTAGCTGACGGCCCACGGGTAGAGGAAGACGGTCTCGATGTCGAACACGACGAACATCAGGGCGTAGATGTAATACTGGATGCGGAACCGGACCCAGGTCTCGCCGCTCGTTACGACGCCGCACTCGTACGCCTCGCCCTTGATCCGCGACGGCTTCCGGGGGGCGACGAGCGCGACCACGACCAGCGGCGCGACGCCGAAGGCGATCGCGGCCAGGAGCATGAGCCCGATGAAGGCGTAATTGGTGAGCATCATCGCCGGCGGGGTCCCGTTCAGGACGCGGAGAGGACCTCGAACCTGGTCCACTCGTCCAGGGCCACGTCGATGACCTCGCCGTCCTCGCGGCGGAGCCGGATGGTCGGCTGTCGGCAGTACAGGCCCTTGCCGCCCATCTCCATGCCGCCGACGGGGCGGACCCCCTCTCGCTCGACGACGCCGACGATCTGGGTGGACCACTCGCGATGCCCGACCCGGACGCGCTGGGTGGCCCGGACGCGGGTGCCCGGCTCGAACCGGGGCTTGGGAGGCGTGGGGATCATCAGGGGTCTCGGTTCCAACGCTTCGCGAAAGACGGAGGGCCGGGGAAGCCCGCCGGCACGACTCGACCCGTTCGAGGAAGCGAGCATCATACCGCCAGCCACCCGCGACCGGCAAGAGATCGGGCCGGAGCGAGGGTAAGTCGTCGAAGGCGAGGGCCCGACGCCTTTCCCGCCCATCCCCGCCCGATTACGATGGCCGATGGATCGGATCGACACTCTCTATCCTCCCGGAGCATCGGCCATGCCTCGGCTCGACCGGATGGCGCTCGCCCTGACGATCGTCTCGCTGGCCTCGGTCGTCCCGGCGATCGGCGACGACAAGGCCCCCGACGGCCCGCCTCGGCCCAGGACCGTGTTCCTGATCGGCGACTCGACCGTCAAGAACGGGAGCGGCAAGGGCGGGGGCGGCCTCTGGGGGTGGGGGAATTTCCTGGGCCAGCACCTCGACCCGAGCCAGGCCCGGGTCGAGAACCGCGCCCTGGGCGGGCGGAGCAGCCGGACCTATCTCACCGAGGGGCTCTGGGGCAAGGTCCTGGCCGACCTCAGGCCGGGGGACGTCGTCCTGATCCAGTTCGGCCACAACGACGGCGGCCCGCTCGACACGGGCCGGGCCCGGGCCTCGCTCAAAGGGGCGGGCGAGGAGACGAAGGACGTCGTGGTCGAGGCGACGAAGAAGGCGGAGACGGTCCATACCTACGGCTGGTATCTCAGGAAGTACATCGCCGAGGCCAGGGCCAGGGGGGCCACGCCCGTCGTCCTCTCGCCGGTCCCGCGTAATCTGTGGAACGCCGAGGGGAAGGTCGTCCGCGCCTCGAAGGATTACGGCAAGTGGGCGGCCGAGGCCGCCAGGGCCGAGGGCGTCGCGTTCGTCGACCTCAACGACATCGCCGCGACCCATTACGAGCAGGATGGCAAGGCAAAGGTCGAGTCCACCTATTTCACCCCGGCCGACCACACGCACACGACCGAGGCTGGCGCCCGGGTCAGCGCGGCCTCCGTGGCCGAGGGGCTCTGGACCATCCCCGACGGACCGCTGGCGGACGCGTTCAAGGCTCCCGCCACGGCGAAGTGACGACGCGATTCCGCTCCCCGACCGCTTGGCCCCGCACCTCGATTCGAGGACAATGCATGGGCGGTTGGATCGGGCAAGCTTGCTTCACTTTGGGGGGGATTGGGCCATGATTCGGCGACTCGGTTGGTGCCTCGTCATCGGCGGACTCGGGGCGTTGACGCCTTCGACGATGGCCGACCAGTTCGAGCAGCTTGACGGCCCGACCCTGGTCCGGACGCTCAAGGGTCCGGACGCGAAGGCCGCCGCGAGCCTGACGGTGTCGGACCTCGGCGCGATGCCGGCGTTGCTCCGCGACTCCCGATCGGCGCTGGTCCTCGCCAGGACGGACCGGGGCAATCCCGCCCGGCTCCTGATCGTCCCCGAGCTGCGCAAGCCGGCCGACGGGAAAGGCGAGCCGATCCCGGTCGTGGTCCTGGAGCGGCTCGACGCCTTCGACGCGGCCGACCCCTCGACCCGACTGGCCAGCCGCCGCGACGTCGTGGTCTTCGACGGGTTCCAGGTCGACCTCGACTCCGGCCAGGTCGTCCCCGAAGGGCAGGGGGGCGACGTCATTTTCCGGGCCAAAGGCGAGAACGGCCCCCGGCTGGAGATCCTGGGCGACGCCCGGCTGTTCACCTTGGCGAAAGCCCCGGCCCTGGATAACGCGAAGGCCCCCCAGCCGACCCCCGGCCGCGCGGTCTTGCCGGGCGACTTCGCGGGCCGCTATCGGCTGTTCTGCAACGGCCAGTCGTCGGGCACGCTCGACCTGAAGGTCGAGGCCCGGGGGGTCGTGACGGGCCTGTTCCGCTCGGACCTCCACGGGACGACCTACCCGGTCTCGGGACAGGTCGCCACCGACGCCGCCCAGAAGGTCCTCTTCGCCATCAAGTATCCTCGGGCCCGGCAGGAGTTCGAAGGCTATCTCTGGGCCGAGGGCAAGGGGGCGATGGCCGGCCTCGCCAGCATCGCCGAGCGCTCTGTCGGCTTCTTCGCGATCCGCGAAGGCGGGCGATCCGCGCCGGAAGGCTCCGATGTCGGCCCTATCGCCGCCGGCGAGGCCGATCGGCCGGGTCGGTGCCTCGTCGAGGTCCGGGGCGAACAGATCCGGCTCGACGGCAACGTCGCCACCTTCGAGGAACTGGCCGCCGCACTCAGGCCGAGGATCGACAACCCCGAAGGCCCCGCCCCCTGGGTCGTCCTCCGGGCCCCGGCCGACTCGAAGTTCGCGGACATCCTCAAGGTCGTCGAGAACCTCCGGGCTCTCGGGATCAAGACCGTCCGCTTCGAGGCCCCCGGACCGGAAAAAGACGAAGCCAAGAAATAATCGCCGTCATCGGGGCGGGCTGAGCGCGTCGAGCAAGATCCGGAGGTCTTCCATGTCCTCCGGCTCCAGGTCGAGCAGTCGCCTGGCCAGGGTGTTGATGAGACCGAAGAACTCCTGCAATTTGAGGATACGGGCACGCATGGCGGCCTGGGAGGGATCGTCCCCGACGATCGCGACCGACCGTTCGAGGACGACGAGCGTCGGGTCGAGTTCCCGGCGCTTTCGCTCTCGCAAGATCCGTCGGAAGAGGGTCCAGACGTCCACCTCGGCCCGGTAATACTCGCGGCGTTCCCCCTGACGATGGACCTTGTGGACGACCCCCCAGTTGATCAGCTCGCGGAGGTTCATGCTGACATTGCCGCGAGAGACGCGAAGCCGCTCGCGGAGGTCGTCCGCCGTCCAGTCATCGCCGGTGACATAGAGCAGGGCGAACAATTCACCCATCGTCGCATTGATCCCCCAGGAGCGGGCCATCACGCCCCAGTGCTCGACGAACTGCCGGACCAGCTCCTCGGGCGGAGGGCCTGCCGCCATCTCGCCTTGCGGCGACGGCGTGTCGTCGAGGGGGGAGGAATCCTGGAGAGTCGGGGGCAAAATGGTAATTTCCGTTATGGAAGGGGACGGGGGCACTTGCCTTCATTGAAGATTCAATGCATCATGAATCGGGCGACGATGGGACAGGACCATCTTCCTCCACGTTGTAAGCCAAGTCGCCGCTCCCGACAACCGCTTTCGGCCGTCCGTCCCGGGCCGTCCGAAAAATCCTGTGAACGGGCGAAATTTTTCGAGTAGACTAACAGCATGCGTTCGCTTGGGGTCGAAGCCGACCCGATCGGCGCCGTCCGGGTCTATCCCCCCCGAAGTTCCCCTCCGAGTCCGCTGGTGTTGAGGAGAATGACCCATGCCTGAAACAGTCGTCCACTTCCAGATCCGGATGCCACCGGTCCTCCACGAGCAACTCGCGAGCTGGGCCAAGGAAGACAAGGCGTCGCTCAACGCGCTGATCGTCGGGATTCTGGAGAAGGCCATCGCGCAGCACGAGGCCAAGGTCCCCGCCAAGGAATGACTCGGGAGCGACCCTCCGGGCCTCATCCGGCGCGAACCGTCGGGCTTTTGGCGAATCGGGCTTGAGTCCCCGGCCGTCGCGTTGTATCCTGGTCCTTCCGAATCCCCGATAGCTCAATCGGTAGAGCGAGCGACTGTTAATCGCTAGGTTCTAGGTTCGAGTCCTAGTCGGGGAGTTTTTCCCACCCGTTCATCGTCCTCCGGGACGAGGAGGCTCGCGGCCACCGACCGCGAGCCTTTTTTTTCGCCCGACGGGTGGGTCCGGCCGGAGATCCCTTCGACCCGTGGGCAAGCCGAGCATCATCGTCCTGACGAACGACGACGGGGTGGACGCTCCGGGGCTGGCGGCGCTCCGGGTCGCGGCCGAGGGGCTGGAGGGGCGCCGGGTCGTGGCGCCGATCGGCCCGCAATCCGGGTGCGGCCACGTCGTGACGACTCACCGGCCGATCGCGACCGTCGAGCGGCCCGACGGCCAACTCGCCGTCGAGGGCACTCCCGCCGACTGCGTCCGCCTGGCGATCCATCGCCTGGGCGGCGAGGTCGCCTGGGTCATCTCGGGGATCAACGCGGGGGGCAACCTCGGGGCCGACATCCACCATTCGGGGACGGTCGCGGCGGTCCGCGAGGCCGCTCTCCACGGCGTCCCCGGGATCGCCGTCTCGCACTACATCGCCCGGAAGCGGTCGATCGACTGGGATCGCGCCGCCCGTTGGTGCTCGCGGGTGCTCTCCGACCTGATGGCCCGGCCTCCCGAGCCCGGGACGTTCTGGAACGTGAATCTGCCCCATCCCGAGCCCGGCGGTCCCGAGCCCGACGTTGTCTTTTGCCCGGTCGACCCATCTCCCCTGCCTCTCGATTTCCGCGAGGAGCCGGGCGGCCTGGTCTATTCCGGCGACTATCAGGCCCGGCCTCGCCGCGAAGGGGCCGACGTCGCCATCTGTTTCGGCGGCCGGATCGCGGTCTCGAAGGTCCACGTCATGGCGTCGGCCTGGCCGGTCGTCTGAAGTCGCGTCGGGCTGGCCGGCGGGGCCGGCCGCCTGCCATAATGGGATCGAGGCGGCCGGCGAGACGCGGGCCGCCCGGAATGGTCCCCGATCCAGGGTGCGCCGAGATCGGCGCCGGAGGGTGTTCGGATATGAGTCCGCGGATCAAAGCCTCGCTCGTCGGGGCCTCGATGTTGGCGATGGCGGCCGGCTGTCAGGAGCCGAAGGAGATCATGCCGGTCGCGCCGCCCGGCCTGGAGATCTCGCGAATCCCGACGTTGAAGCCGGGCGAAGGGGCCCAGGCGCTGGGCGAGCAGGGGGCTTCCGCGGCCACGGTCAAGCAGAATAAGGTCGCATCGAGCACCGCCGCCTCGCCCCCCACGCCGATCGGCCAGCCGACCAAGTCTCCCACGGGGCTCGTCTACGAGACGCTCAAGGCGGGGACCGGCGCCGAGGCCAAGCCGGGCGACACCGTGACCATCCACTACACGGGCACCCTGACCGACGGCACCAAGTTCGACAGCTCCGTCGACCGGGGCAAGCCGTTCGAGACGGTCATCGGTGCCAACCAGGTGATCCGGGGCTGGGATGAAGGCGTGCCCGGGATGAAGGTCGGCGAGCGCCGGAAGCTCACCATCCCGCCCGAGTTGGGCTATGGGGCCCAGGACAAGGGGAAGATCCCGCCCAATTCCACGCTCATCTTCGACGTCGAACTGCTCGGCACGAAGTGAG
>JAJYDH010000377.1 GCA_021777685.1 Planctomycetota bacterium
AAGGTCTACCTCGGCTCCTCGGCCGGGGTGGGGAAGACCTACGCGATGCTCCGCGAGGGGCAGAGGCTCAAGAAGCAAGGGGTCGACATCGCCATCGGGATCGTCGAGACTCACGGACGGGCCGAGACCGCCGAGCAGCTCGGCGACCTGCCCGTGATCCCCCCCCGCGAGATCGAATATCGGGGCGTGATCCTCCGCGAGATGGACCTCGACGCGATCCTCGTCCGACGGCCGACCGTCTGCCTGGTCGACGAGCTGGCCCACACCAACGCGCCGGGGAGCCGCCACGGCAAGCGGTATCAGGACGTCGAGGACCTGCTCCGGGCCGGCATCCACGTCATCACGACGGTCAACCTCCAGCACATGGAGAGCCTCTACGACGAGGTCGAGCGGATCACCGGCGTGAAGGTCAAGGAGCGCCTGCCCGACTCGGTCCTGGGCGAGGCCGACCAGATCGTCAACGTCGACGTCTCGGCCGAGGACCTCCTGGAGCGGATGAAGGCCGGCAAGGTCTACCCGCCCGAGCGCGCCGAGCGGGCGATGGAGAACTTCTTCACGCCCGGCAACCTCACCCGGCTCCGAGAGCTGACCCTGACCGAGATGGCCCACCTGATCGACCGCCGGAATCGCCGGGCCCAGGCCGACCGCGCGCCGGCCTCGGCGACCGAGCGGGTGATGGTCGGCCTGTCGAGCCGGGCCCCCAATGCACCGGCACTCCTGCGGAAGGCCGCCCGCCTGGCCGACCGGCTCAACGCCCCCTGGTACGCCGTCTACATCCAGACGCCGGCCGAGGACCTCACCCGGACCGACGCGGCGACCCAGCGCATCCTCGGCAAGAACCTGGAGCTGGCCCAGCAGCTCGGCGGCGTTCCGATGACCTTCCGGGGCAAGGACGTGGTCAGCACCGTCGTCGCATTCGCGCGCGAGTACGAGATCAAGGTCGTAGTCATGGGCAAGAGCCACCGGCCCTGGCACCGCCGGCTCCTCGGCAACTCGATCCTGGATCGGCTGCTCCGCGAGTCCGAGGGGCTCGACGTGATGATCGTCGACGTCTGAACCCAAATCGGCCTCCCGCCCCCTCCCCTTCTCGCCTCCTCCTCCCGGCGGACGGCGTTGCCGCGCACCCCGCCCACCGCGAGACACGTCGCGGCCTTCCAACCGGCCCGGTCAAAACCCCCGCCGGATGCACCAAAATGAAGCCGGCCGTGCCGGATGACATTTTGGCGGGTGTTGTTTTTTTGCGACCATAATTAAGGAAAACGCTCATTATCTGCCACTCTTGCCGTTTTAAAATGGCCCCGGCGTTGGAAAATCTCCCCGACTGACACCCAGAATTGACATTCGGAAATGACGGTCATTATAACATGGTTGTCGCCGCCGCTCACGGCTGAGCCGATGCGGTGACGCGGGCGTGGTGTCCGGCCCGCTGGAGCCCCGGACGTCCTTGGCGTCGCCGCGATGTCGCGGCGAGAACATCGACCTTCCTTGAGGATTCATCCATGAAGAACCTCCGTCGCATTTTCGGCCTCATGATCGTCGTCGCCGGCATGTCCAGCATCGCCCGCGCCGACACTCCCCTCCCCGAGATCGATCCGGGCACGGCCGGCAGCGCCCTGACGATGATCATCGGCGGCCTGTTCCTGATCCGGGACCGCTTCCGGACCAAGTGAAGCCCATCGGTGATCCTGGCCGCGCGGATGGCGGGCTTCATGAGGAGTCCGGCCATCCGCGCGAGCCCCGCCCCCGACGCGAAGGGAATGGCATGCACGAATCCTCGCTATTAGAGATGGCACCGATTCGAACGCGGGCCGATCGGCCGACGCCGAGGGTGATGGCCCGGCTGATCGGCCTGGCGTCGCTCCTGGCGGCCGAGTGCTTGCTCTTGACCCTCGCGTACAACACGTCTGTGTTCGAAGGCGACGATTCCCCGCAGGCGATGTTCCTGCGGCAGTCTCGATCCGCCGCGCAACTGGTGGTGGCGGTGGGCATCGCGACCCTGGTCCTCGGGGGCCGCACGCTCAAATCCGAGCTGGACCGGCTCTGCTCGTCGCCCGATCCCGCCCGCCGATCCTGGGCCTACCTTGCCGGCCACGTCGCGGCCTACGCCACCTTCGTCGGCCTGACGGCATCGATCTGGGAAGGCGCGGGAGGGACGTCTCCCATCGCCTTCGGGGCGGTCGTCGCCTGGGTGTTCTCCGGATTGGCGACGGTCGTGCTCTGGGCCATGACGGCACTGCCGGCCGCATCCTGGCTCGTGCTGGGGCGTCGGATGTCGGGCGTGCTGGCGCTGGGCCTCCTCGTCGGCTTTGGCGCCATCAGCATGGGCCGGTGGACGAAATCACTCTGGACCTCGTTCCACCATTCGACATTCTGGGGCGTCGAGCACCTCCTCCGCCTGGCCTTCTCCGGCGTCGTCTGCGAGCCCGAGCAGATGGCCGTGGGCGTCTCGGCCGGGGACAGGCCCTTCGTCGTGACGATCGCCCCGGAATGCTCGGGCTACGAGGGGATCGGTCTGATCTGGGCGTTGCTCCTGGGATCGTTCTGGCTGTTCCGCCGGCAATTCCGCTTCCCCCGGGCCTTCCTGCTGCTCCCGATCGGGACGGCGTTGATGTGGGCCGCCAACATCGTCCGGATCGCCGGCCTGGTGAGCCTGGGTGCCTTGATCTCGCCGAAGATCGCCCTTGGCGGGGCGCATTCTCAGGCCGGCTGGATCGCCTTCAATCTGGTCGGCCTCGGCCTGATCGCGGGCGCCCAGCGGAGTCGCTTCTTTGCCGGGAGGCCGGTGGAGAATGACGAGACGTCCGCGAGGACCGCACCGTCGCCGTCGGCGGCCTATCTGGTCCCCCTCCTGGCCCTCGTGGGGTCGTCGATGGTGACGGCGATCTTCACCGACGGCTTCGACCGGCTCTACCCGGCCCGGATGGCCGTCGTGCTCGCGGTCCTCGCCTGCTATCGCCGCGAATACGCCCCGGCGCGGCCGGTCTGGTCGTGGTCGCCCGTGACGATCGGTGTCGTCGTCTTCGTCCTCTGGATGGCCCTGGAGCCCGCTGCGGCGAGCCAGCAAGCCGGATTCGACCCGCGTCGCGAGTTGCCCATCGCCTGGGCCTCGGCCTGGCTCGCGGCCCGGGTGATCGGCTCGGTGTTGATCGTGCCGCTCGTCGAGGAGCTGGCATTCCGCGGCTATCTCATGCGCCGGCTGGTCTCGGCGGACTTCGCCGGGATCTCCCCTCGGCTGGTCGGCTGGATGCCGCTGGCCGTCTCATCGCTCGCCTTCGGGGCCCTCCACGGACGATGGCTGGCGGGCACGCTGGCCGGGGTTTGCTACGGGCTGGCCTACCGGCATCGGGGAAGGCTCGGCGATGCCGTGGTGTCGCACGCCACGACCAACGCCCTGATCGCCGCCTATGTCGTCTCGACGGAGAGCTGGTTTCTCTGGAGTTGATCGGAAGCCCCGATGACCGGGCCACGTCAAGGAATCGATCGGGTCGAGCCCGCGAGCCCGATTCGGGGATGATCCCGACCGGGCCGCCGAGGTCGTCCCGCCGCCGAAATCGCCCGCCGACGAGCGGCACCGGGAGGCTTGCGTTCCCGCCGTATCTTCCTCCCGTGCCGAGTAAAACAACCCGGTATTCTCGATCGTCGATTTTTCTCTTTGAGGAACTGACCGCCATGAGGTTTCAACGACGCCGACGCCAGCATTCAGACCGTCCCGCCGCGAATGTTTGGTCCTTCCGCCCGTCGATCGAGGCTTTCGAACGTCGCGAGCTGATGGCCAGCAACTTCCTGCAGGGCATCGCGACCCTCGGCTCCGCGCCCCTCCCGGGGGCGAGCGTCACCCTCTACAGCCTGCCGGCCCACGTCCAGGTCGGCACGACGCAGACGACCGGGGCTGATGGGAGCTATCTCTTCTCGAATCTGGCCGCCGGCCAGTACCAGCTCGTCGAGACGCCGCCGTCCGGAGACGCGAACGCGGGCACATCGTACACCTCGCAGCTCGACCAGGTCGGCGCGACCACGGCCAACAGCATCAACGTGACGATCGGCGATCCCGGCACGACCCCGCCGTGGCTGCTCAACACGAACGGGTCGAACAAGGAGGCGATCTCCTTCACGGCGCCCAGTCCCCCAGTCACGAATCCGAGCCATTATTCGGCAGTGGGCTCGCTCTCGGTCGACGTGGTCGAGACGGACATCGGCTACACCACGCCCTATTTCAACACGTTCTGCGTGGACCTGAACCGCGACATCTATCCGGACCCGTACTCGGGCGGTAACCAGAACACCAATCTCCCCTTCACCGCCGAGCCGTTGGATCAGGCGCTGATGAGTAGCGTCGGCACGTCCGAGGCGAATTCCGGCCGGATCGCCTATCTCTTCAATCACTTCGGCCAGAGTTCGCTGTCGACCTCGCAATCGGCCGGGCTGCAGCTCGCCATCTGGGAGCTGGAGTACGACCCATCGCCGACCAACGTGACCTCGGGAGCCATCCATGTCGCCTCGGGGACTGACCCCGCGGCGATCACCGCGGCGAATAATTACCTGACCGAATCGGCAGGCCAGGATGAGAAGGCCGTCTATCTTAATGGATTGCCATTCTCCGCGCAGCCCTCGGGATCTCAAGCGCTGCTCGCGACGGGGAGCTTCAACTTCTCCAACCAGAAGGTGGTGCCGGCCATCGTGGCGGTCAGCACCGCCCAGCAGCCGGCCACCGCCGTTGTCGGCTCGTCGATCGCCGACCAGGCCACCATCATCGGCGGCAACAACCCCACCGGCACCGTCACCTTCAACCTCTACAACAACCCCAACGGCACCGGCACGCCGCTCTACACCGACGCCAACGAGCCGCTGGTCAACGGCGTGGCCACCTCCAAGGGCTACATCGCCACCGCCGCCGGCACCGACTACTGGGTCGCCTCGTACAGCGGCGACGCCTACAACAGCCCGGCCGTCAGCGGCACCGCGCTGGAGCCGGTGAGCGTCACCCCGGCCACCCCCACCATCGTCACCACCGCCGGCGCGACGGTGCCCCTGGGCGGTATCATCATCAGCGGGGCCAAATACCTGGACCTGACCGGGAACGGCTTCTCGGCCGACGATACCCCGCAGGGCGGCGTCACCATCAACCTCTACAAGGCGACGAACGGCACCGTGGGATTGCAGCCCGGCGGCGATACGCTCGTGGCGACGACCACGACCGCGAGCGATGGCAGCTACAGCTTCAAGGTCAACAGCCCGGGCACCTATTACGTGCAGGAATCGGTCCCGGCCGGCTATATCCAGACCGGCGGCGGCCCGAACGGGACCTCCGCCAGCAGCTATTACACGATCGCCGCCACGAGCGGCCACAGCTACCCGGGGAACCTCTTCGACGACTATCAGATTCCCACGTGCGCCCCGACTTCGGTCAGCTACAAGGTGACCACCCCGAGCGGCTGCTCCACGACGGTCTGCGGCCTCGGCGGCAACACCGCCCAGGGGGACACCGTGACCGTCACGTTCACGGTCCCGGCGGGGATGAACGACCAGCTCACCCTGGTGAGCTACGTCGCCCCGGGCTCCTCCTTCAGCGACTCCAACGCCTACCAGCAGGTGATCTATCAGCAGGATACCGGGACCTTCGCCCCGGGAGTCCATACGCTGACGGTGCAGCTCCCGAACAGCTACTACCAGATCGACTTCGTCTGCGGCCAGGCGATCAACCAGCTGGAGCCGAACCAGAACGGCAACGCGTACGGCCCGGACAGCTCCAACATCCTCTATCATGCCGAGGGTCGCTTCATCGCCTCGGACAACGGGGGCACCAGGGCCGCCAACCCGATGCCCGCGCCCACGCCGAACGCGCCCCTCATCCCGTCGACCACCCCCAGCCCGACGCTGCTGCTGACCGACACGGCGACGCTCTCGGGCGGGTACAGCCCGACCGGCACGATCACCTTCACGCTGACCGCGCCGGACGGCAAGACGGTGGTCGACACCGAGACGGTCAAGGTCACCGGCGACGGCACCTATTCCACCCCCAACGGCTTCCTGCCGACCGTGGCGGGCACCTACACCTGGCACGCCACCTACAACGGCGATGGGAACAACAACACCGCATCCGACAACGGCCAGAACGAGTCGGAGGTCGTCAGCCAGTCGTCGCCGACGATCAGCACCGTCGCGGGCTGCTCGGTGACCGCCGGCAGCGGGTCCAAGCTGACCGACACGGCGACGCTGTCGGGCGGGTATAACCCGGGCGGCACGATCACCTTCATTCTGACCGGGCCGGATGGCAAGACGGTGGTCGACACCGAGACGGTCAATGTCAACGGCGACGGCACCTACACCGTCCCCAACGGCTTCCTGCCGACCGTGGCGGGCACCTACACCTGGTCGGCGACCTACAACGGCGACGTCAACAACACCGTCGCGACCGACAACGGCCAGAACGAGTCG
>JAJYDH010000378.1:0-2130 GCA_021777685.1 Planctomycetota bacterium
CGGGCGGAGGTCGAGATCGGCGGCATGCTCCTCGTGGACGGGTTCGCACCGCCGGAAACGCCCACGTCCCAGGGCCACATCGAATCGGTGCCCCAGCCGAGGTAGCGGTGCGTCGGGGGGGGGGGGGCGAACCGCCCCCTCGACGAGATCGATCTCATTCGATGCGTGCGAATCCGGGCCGCGAACCGCACTTCGGCGCAGATCCCACGTGTCGTCCCGACAATGGCGACGGGGGGCCTCCCCGCCGGGCCAGCCGACGGTTCGGGCCGATCGCATGCGTCTGTTTCGGTGGCGGTGGGGCGTCGAATCGCCGCCGCCGGGCGTGCTCGCGCCGGGGACGACCGTCATCAGCCCCTCGACGCCGGTGTACCAGTCGCGCCTCATGCCCCGGGTCTCTCGCTCGCCGGTGAGCTTCCGGAGCTTCTCCTCGGGCATCGCCATCGGCATGTCCATCATCCCTTGCGGGCAGCCCGGCACCTTCTGCTCAAGCGGCGCGACCGGAGCAACCGACAGAATAGGCGCAGGAATGAAGGGCGGAAGGGTGGGCGCAGTCCTCCTGATCGAAAGATGCGATTCATGATGACTCACATGAGAATGATGCTGGCCACCCTCCTCCTCCTCATGTGCGGCTGTACCTCGCTTCGTCTAGAGCGCAGCATAACCAGCCAAGCAACGACCCTCTCGGATTTGCATTACAATCAGGTCCTGAACAACTTGGCGGCGTTCAGCGCGAATCCCGAGACGATCCCCTCGCACGTGACGATAAGGGACGGTTCGGCGCAGATCCAGGACTTCGGATCGGCCAGCGGCGGGCTCGAAATACTCCACGACGTGACGACTTCGCTCGGATTGACGGGGTCGCGGACCGTGGTGGAGCAGTGGGGAGTCAGCCCGGTCACCGACGACATCGAGATCAGGCTCATCCAGGTCGCCTACAAGCGGGCCCATGGCCGGCCCGTACTCATGGACTCGGAGCTGGCAAACGACATCGGGCGGCAGCTGGGCAAGCAGACCGCCGAGACCAGCGACATCGATCAACGCAACGAATTCGCCTCGTACAATCGCTATAGGGACCGCGTGATCGACAATTGCGTCACGACGCTGTGCGCGGAGGTGAAGGACGTTGAGTCTTACCGGGCGTCGCTCACCGAGGTTTCCAGACTCGACGCTGCGGCCCTCGAGGATATTGTGGGCACAAACAATGATGACATCGTCGCCGAGGGCGAAGATATGACGAGCCTCTCGCCCTTCGCGCGTGTCAATAGGAAGGCGGACGGGTCGATCGACAGGACGATCCTTTTCACGCCCCTGGCCGCTTATGCGAGGAAGGAGTTGAAAGACATACAGAAA
Source organism: Planctomycetota bacterium (assembly GCA_021777685.1). GTDB lineage: Bacteria > Planctomycetota > Planctomycetia > Isosphaerales > Isosphaeraceae > Tundrisphaera. The sequence goes on from JAJYDH010000378.1 coordinate 1,351, forward strand.
GACATGACCGAAATCGGCACCGGCTGGTTCCACGTGGGGGGCAGGCGAGACGTCCCGAGGAACGCCTGCTACGTGGGACGGGCCAATTCCTGCGGCCGCGAGTGCTATGTTTGGGTCTGCCCCGACGGCCTGGCGGAATTGTCCAAGTTCACGATAAAAATCATGAAGTTCAGCTCCCTGATCAAAGAGTCTTCGGTGGTGACCATCCCCGGCGGCGGCCCGCGCTTCACCCCCGGTGGTTCCGGAGGTAGGTGAGTCCTACGCACGCATGAGGCTCCGATTGCTCGGTGCTTGCATTCGGCCCCTACGCCGCCGCATAATTGCCCGCTCTACTCCGCAACCGCCAGACGCGCCGGGAGATTCGGACGTGCTCAACCTCGCTCCACTGGGCGTGAACCGGACCAAGGGTGACTCCTTCGATGCGCTGAAGCAGGCGAGGGAATCGATCGGCACCGGGCTGTTCGAGGTGGCCGCCCCCGAACTCGGGGCCCACCAGAGCAAGATCGTCGTAGTGCCGGACCTTGCTTACGACGAATGCGTCAAGAGAGGGCAGAACTGCTTCGGTTTCAAATGGATTGCCAATGACGTCATGGAACACGACGCCATCGACAGGGACCGCAGGGGCGGATGCAGGGGGATGCCCTGCCCGGATGGCGAATGCCCGGACCCGTGTTTCTGCAGCGAACGCATGGGAAATATTTGCATGTAAGCCTTGGGGTAAAGCTGCGCGACGAAAGATCAGCTCGGCCATCGTCGCGGAGTTTGGGCGGCGGGGAGCAG
>JAJYDH010000378.1:2140-6432 GCA_021777685.1 Planctomycetota bacterium
TTCTCTCGAATGCCCAGTCGGCACCAAGTTCCCGCCCGCAACTCGGCCTTAATTTCGGTGGCGGTGGGGCGTCGAATCGCCGCCGCCGCCGCCGGGCGTGCTCGCGCCGGGGGCGACCTCGCCTTCGCCTTGCATCACCTGCTCGTAGAGGTCGGGCGGGAGGACGCGGACGACCGTCATCAGCCCCTCGACGCCGGTGTACCAGTCGCGCCTCATGCCCCGGGTCTCGCGCTTGCCGGTGAGCTTCCGGAGCTTCTCCTCGGGCATCGCCATCGGCATGTCCATCATCCCTTGCGGGTAGCCCGGCACCTTCCGGCCCTCCCCCATCTGCATTCCGCCATGCCCCGCGTGCCCCCCGGCCGCCCCTGGCGACCTCATGCCCGGCATCACCGTCATGTTCCCGACCGCGCGGTCCATCCCGATCTGCTCCCCCATGCCCCGGCCGAGGCTCGGGCCGTAGGCGTCCGACAGGGCCGTGCCGCCGGTGGCGATCCCCATCCCGCCGGTCGGGCTCTGCCCGGCCCGCATCCCCTCCACCGTGTGGCCGCCCATCGGGCCGACCATCGTGCTCATGAAGTTCATCACGTGGTGGAACATGTGGCAGTGGAGCATCCAATCGCCGGGATTGTTGGCGACGAACTCGATCTCCCGAGCCTGCGCGACCCCGACCAGCACCGTATTCCCCGGGATCCAAGCCGTCTCCGGGATGCGCCCGCCCTCGGTCCCGGTCACCCAGAAGGTCAGGCCGTGGAGGTGCATCGGGTGGTGGTCGATGCCGCTGAAGTTGACCAGCCGGATGCGTACCCGCTCGCCGAGCCTGCAGACGAGCGGCGTGATGTAGGGGGCCGCCCGGCCGTTCAGCGTGAAGAGGTTGAACTCCATCGACATCGTGTTCGGGATCGTCGAGGCCGGGAGGATGGCCCACTCCTGGATGATGAGCGCGAAGTCGCGGTCGACGGCCGGGCCGTGGGCGACCTTCGGGTGGATGAGGAAGAGTCCGACCATCCCCATCCCGTCCTGCATCCCGTCGTGCGAGTGGTAGAAGAACGTGCCGGCTTGGTGGAGCGTGAACTCGAACGACTGCACGCCCCCCGGCGGCAGCGGCGGCTGGGTGAGCCCCGGGACGCCGTCCATCGCGACCGGGATCTCGAGGCCGTGCCAGTGGATCCCGGTCGACTCGGGGAGTTCGTTGTGGACGACGATCCGCACACGGTCGCCCTGGATGGCCTCGATGGTCGGGCCGGGCATCCCGCCGTTGAATCCCCAGACGTCGATGAAGAGGCCGGGGAGGAACTCGCGCTTCGTGTGCCGGCAGTGGAGGTGGAACTCCTTCACGCCGTCGTTGATCGTGAAGGCGAGCTTGTCCGGCAGGTCGGGCGTGATGACCGGGACCGGCGGCTCGCCCGGCTTCCCCAGGCCCGGGACGAGCTTGCCGCGGTCGGTCGGGCTCCCCACCGGTCCGCCGGGGCCCGGGCGGTCCCTCGGGTAGTCACCGCCCTCCACCTCGTGGCCGGCGTGGGCCCCGGGGCCCTGCTGGCCCCCATTTCCGCTTTGGGCGGCTTGCGCCGCATCGGCGGCGAGGAGCCCGGCCGCCGCCGTGGAGCTGCTCCTGAGGAATGCCCGCCTTGTCGCCTCGGATTTCATGACCGTTCCTCGACCGGTTGAGGTGCGCCGGCCGGGAACCCCCCAGCCGTAAATCGGGCCGGAATGCAAGATCGCGAGAGGAAAGGATCGATGCCGCCCGCCGCCCACGAGACTATGGACCCCATCGACCGCCACGATGCCCGAGGCCGAGACGGCGGGGCGGGACATCGCCTACAATATCCCGTCGAGGAGATGTCCCCGACTCCGACGCGGTCCGCCGCCCGCCTTACCTGACTTGGCTGCGATCGATCCCCCTCGTTGCGGGGCTCAATCACACAACAGAGGTCTCGACCGTGGTTCGGCCAGGGGGCGGGCGGCGGGCCGCGTCGGAGTCGGGCGTGTGGTCTTCTGGCCCGGCACGCGGAGTTCACTAGGCCATGGTGGAACCACCAAGCCGGGCGAGGATGCCCTGCATCTCGGCGATCTCGCGGGTCTGGGTCGCCACGATGTTGCCAGCAAGCACGCGAATTCCAGGCTGGGCCGCGCGGGTCTTGGCCTCGGCGGCACCGACCATGCCCATGCCATCGCCCTGAATTGCCATCATGTGGTGCTCGGTCATCATCGTCAGGAAGGCGCGGTCGAAGGCGACGCCGCGCTGCGAGCGGAGTTGCTTGAGGTCCGCGACCTCGTCCGGGGCCTTGCCCGGCTTGAAGTTGCGGACCCCGTCGACGGCCAGGTAGCGGTTCATCCTGGCGATCTCCGGAGTCTGCTCGGCGATGATGCGCCGGGCCAGGCCCTTCACCTGGGGGTCGGCGGCCTGCCGCACAGCCAGCCTCGCCATGTCGATGGCCATCTGGTGATGCGGGATCATGCCGGTCAGGAAGTTGATCTCGAAGGTCGTCGTGGCCCGGTCGGCGGGCAGCGTCGCCCTCGGCGTCGCGGCCTGCGCCTGGACGGCCGGGGCCGCGGCCAGCATGGTCGGGGCGGAGCCGCTCAGGGCGAGCCGGGGTTCGAGGGCGCCGAGGCTCTGCGGCCTGAATTGATGTCGCTTATTCACGTGGAAAATCCTGCCGGGAGAAAGGATGCGGCGTGCACGCCGTGACGATGGGGGCGGAAGTCGGGGCGAGGATGGAGGGGGGCGGGGCCACGGCGGCCGCGCCCCCGGGCCGCGGGATCAGTGGTCGTGATCGTGCGCGGCGCCTGCCTTCGGCGTCGGGGAAGGCTTGGCCGATGCGGAGAGATACTTCCCCGGGTCGGCCTCGATTTTCTTCAGGCATCCCTTGCAACAGATGAAGGTGGACTTGTCGCCGAGTGTCACCTTGAGCGGGCCGCCCATCGAATCCAGATCTTCCTTGCTGACCGGGCAGGACTTCAACGCGGCGACGGCCTTCGCATCGGCCTGGGTCGCCTTGGTGACGACGAGCTCGCTGCCGGGCGCGGGGGCGAACGGGACGGTGAAGCTCGCCGTCGTCTCGGCGGGCTCGGGGAGCCCCTCGACCTTGAACTCCACCTTGACGCCCGTCGCGGGGACCTTGCTCAGGTCGGCCGCGGATCCGATCGAAGCCGGGGCCCGGCCCGGGCTCGCGGCCGTCGGGGCGAGCTTCCGCTCGAACCAGGGCTTGGGCGAACTCGGGTGATAGAACGTGGCGGTCCCGGTCAACCTCGAGGCGTCGAGCGGCTGATCCTCGTGGCTCCGCGGATAGACCTTCAGCCCGTCCTTGGCGAAGACGGCCTCGAAATGATACTCCTTGGTCATCGCCACCTTGCCCCCGTGGAGGGGCGCGCCGTGCTTGTGGCCGTCGTCGGCGAGGGCGATGCCGCCCAGTCCGAGGCCGAGGGCGAGGCTGCCGGCGAACGTCGCGAACCGAATGCTGCCGATCATCTGCATGGATCTTGTCCTGTCCGAGTGGGTAGGGGTTGGTTGAAGCCCCCCGGAATCCGTCCCGGAGGGCGACCTGTTCTCGCGACTCACCGTCTCTGGAGTGCCATGCGGCAGTAGGGGCAGGTCCCCGGGGTCGCGCTGGCGACCGTCGGGTGCATCGGGCAGGTGTACTGGGCACCGGCCGCGGGCGGCTGGGGAGCGTCCGGAGGATAGGACGCCGGAGCTGCCTGCGGCGCGGAAGCATAAGCCCCCATGCTCATCCCCGGCATGGCCATCCCGGGCATGCCGCATCCGCCGCCGCAGCCGCCCCCTCCCCGGCCGCCGTAGTTGCCGGCTCCGAACGAGTGGCCGCCGCCGTATCCGCCGGCACCCCGGTAGCCCCCACCGCCGCCGCAGCCGGCGTGGGCCGAGACGTGAAACATCGCGAGGCCGCCGATCACGAGCACACCGGCGAAGGCCATCGTCTTCAAGGTCGATCGCATGTTGCCTCTCCTCGAAGGAGTCAAAAGAGGGATCGCGCGGCGGCACGGCCGCCGCATGCCTTGGGGACGATCGCCCGCCCGTGAGCCCTCGGGCAGGACGATCCGTTCTACTGGGTTAGCGGGCGTCCTTGTGGCCGCCCATCGCCTTGACCATCTCGCGGCAGCTCGCCGCGCACTTCTTCAGGGCCTCGATCGTCTCCTTCATGCCGGGGTCGTTCAGCTTCTCGCACTCGGCGAGGCACGCCTCGCAGCTCTCGGCGCACGCGTGGCAGGTGAAGGTCATGAGCGGGCTCATGCGGGCGACGAGCTTCGCCGAGGTGCTGCAGACCTCGCCGGATTCGAGG
>JAJYDH010000379.1 GCA_021777685.1 Planctomycetota bacterium
CGGTCGTCACCCTGGCCGAGGCCATGCCGCCGCTCGCCGGGGTCGAGATCCGCCTGGAGATCGAACGCGCGGGGAAGATCATCGTCAAGGAGTTGACCTCGCTGGCCCGGATGGCCCGGACGCCCGAGGAGCTGGTCGGCTGGCTCGGCCGAGACAGCCGGTTCCCCGACGGCGCGTTCCTCCTGACCGGGACGGGGATCGTCCCGCCCGACGAATTCTCGCTGGCCCAGGGCGACGTCGTCCGGATCAGCATCGACGGGATCGGCACGCTCACCAACCCGGTGATCCAGGGGCCGTTGTCCTCGTGAACGCCCGGACAGGAGTTGGGGGTCCCGACGACGGGACCCCGACCCTCACCGTCACTTCGGGGTTTCGGCCTTGGGTTCGTCTTTCTTCGGCTCCGGCTTGGCTTCGTCCTGCTTGGGGTCGTATTTGGTCGTCGCGGGCAGGTGCGGCTCGGGAGCCGGCTGGACCGGCCCGGGAGGCGCGGCGGGGCCGGGCCTGGGGGCCGTGACCTCGGCCTTGGCCTCGTGTTCGGCCTCGGGCCTGGTCTCGGAGGAATCGCACCCGGCCAGGGCCAGGGCGATGCCGGTCAGGATCGACTTCACCGGGAGGGATCGTTTCACCGCGAAGCTCCTTCGAGACGTTTCCGGGGCCGAATGTCGTCGCACGAGCCGGCCAATCCGGGCGGGAGACGCCACAAGGCCCCGCCCGGTGGCGGATTATAGCCGCCACGCTCTCGGCGTCGCAAGTCTGGCAGCTCGGCCCGATGGTCTCCCACCGTGGTCCCGCGTCTTGTTGTTTTTGCCCGAATTCTTGTAATAATCGTCATTGTCGGGATCATTGTCGCGATCCCCAGGATCGGCCTGAATCCTCGCCCGGGACGATTTCACGCTCGCTTAACTCCTGATTTGCTCAAGGAATAGGGCCGGTACCAGGTCGAGTCGGGGTGATCGAGTTGACCCTGGAATTTCGTCGGCACGCAAATTGCATCGTGTCGGCCGCCCTCACACTTCCTCCAAACTGCCAGAACCCTACAGGTCGACGAGAGATCGCGGACGGCCTGGCCTCGGGCTGACCGTGCGGAATGCGGACGGCAAGGATGCCGTCGAGGCGAAGGTCCGTCATGACGGCGGGCCCGGCAGGACCACGAACAGGAGGTTCGCGAATGTCCGGCGTGAAGATCCTCGCCCTCGGCGCGCTGATGCTGGCGTCCTCGGTCGTCCCGGCCCTCGGCGGGTCGATCCTCGCGACCAGCTCCGCCGGCCCCTGGCCCTCCGGATGGATCGCCTCGCCCGCGGCGCAGAACCTCGCGAGCCCCTCGTACAACCCCGGCGCGTCCGGCGTCATCAACCAGGGCGGCAACTCGGGCGGCGTGACCGGCCTGTTCCTCGGCGTGACGGGTTCCTCCTCTTCTTTTGCCCCGCCCCAGGCCGCCCCGCCCCAGGCCGCCCCGCCCCAGGCCGTCAGCACGCCCTCGACGGTGGACGCCTTCATCAACTTCGGCTCCGGCCCCTATTCCGAGGCGAACACCCTGACCACCGGCAACGCCCAGCCGTTCTTCAACAGCCCGGCTTTCACCCACCTTTTCGGAGCGGGCGGGCCGACCTCGGCCGACGTCTCGAATTTCGAGAACGAGGTGATCGCGACCATCCAGAAGACCTACAACCAGGCCGGACTGGCGATCGGCCTGACGACCGACCCCACCGTCGCCGCCGCCCACACGATGAGCGTGGTCTCGGGGGCCTCGTGGGTGGGCAACGCCAACGCCATCGGGATCACCGACGTAGGTCACAACGGCTTCTCGTTCATCGACAAGTTCTCCGGCGCGACGACGGTCGACCAGCTCGCGACCGCGATCGGTCACAACCTCTCGCACGAGCTGATGCACGCCTTCGGGATCGCCAATCACCCCGAGCAGTCCGGCCCTTACGTCGACGCCGCCGCCTCCACGCTCCAGACCCTCTCCGACCCCAACACCGCATTCAGCCCGGTCGCCGCCCAGTTGCTCTCGACCCTGAACTTCCAGGCCGTCGGCCAGTCGATCCTGTCAAGCTCGCAGAACGTGGACGGCAACCAGATCCTCCTGCCCGATCCCGCCACCGTCCCCGAGCCCTCGACGGTCGCCCTCTGGACGCTGGCCGGGGGGCTGCTCGCGGCACGTCGCCGTCGGCGAGCGGCCTGAGCCCCTGGCGGGGAGGAGACCCGGCTTGCGTTCCTCCGCCCGATGGCGTTAACTCGCCGGGTCGTCTCGACCCGACCCCGGCTCGCCCCTCCGGACCCCTCGCACGATGAGTCTCTGGCTCCCGCTCTCCCTGTCCTTCCTCCTGCTCGCGATTCCGGTCTTTCTCAGGCCCGGGGCGGCACCCGCCCCGGAGTTTCGCGGCCTGCTCTTCCTCTTCTGGTATCTGAACAACGCCTATTGCGCGGTGGTCCATCGGCTCCGGACCGAGAGGGCACCGCTGCCCGAGACGGGCCCGGCCATCCTGATCTCGAATCACACGTGCAACATCGATAATTTCCTGCTCCAGGTCGGCTGCGGGCGGAAACTCGGGTTCATGATCTCCCGCGATTATTACGACGTGCCGGCATTCCGGCCGTTCTGCAAGCTGGTGGACTGCATCCCGGTCGACTCCAGCGGCAAGAACACCGGCGCCACGAGGGCCGCGCTCCGGGCCCTGAAGGAGGGGCGGGTCCTGCCGATCTTCCCCGAAGGCCGGATGCTGCCGAAGTCGGGCCTGGAGTTCGGCGAGGCGAGGCCGGGCGTCGCGTTCATCGCGATGAAGGCCCGCGTCCCGGTCGTCCCGGCCTATATCCGCGGGACCCCCCCTTCAAATGTCCTCTGGAGGTCGTTCTTCACGCCTTCTCACGCGAGGGTCCTCTACGGCGACCCGATCGACCCGTCCGAGTTCCCGGAGCCCGAAGGGCACGAGGCCGAGCGGCGAGCCCTGGCCGAGATCACCGACAGGCTGATGGGGGCGATCCGGGCCCTCCGCGACCGCGCCGAGCTTGAGGAAGGCCGGTCGGGGTCATGAATGCCCCCTGGCGGGCCTTCCTCGATCGATACCCGGCTTCCTGCCGGCCGACCTCGCCTCCCCGGCCGCTGGGCAATGCCGGCGGCCTGAGCGGGGCCCGGCTCTGGCGGTTCGACTCCGGCCGGGGGTCGCTGGTGGCCCGGTGCTGGCCGGAGGACGGCCCCGATCTCGCCCGACTGTCGGGAATCCACGCCTGGCTGGCCGGGGCCGCCGACCTGGGCTTCGTGCCGGCCCCGATCCCGACGCTGGATGGCCGGACGGCGGTCGAGGTCGACGGCCGGCTCTGGGAGGTCGCACCCTGGATGCCGGGCGTCGCCGACCTCGGCCGTCCCCCGGCTCCCGGCCGGCTCCGCGCCGGTTTCGCCGGCCTCGCGGCGTTCCTCGCCCGGCTCGGGCCGGCCGGTTCGGTCGGCCCGAGCCCCGGCCTGGCCGCGAGGGTCGCCGAGATCGACCGACTGCTGCTCGGCGATTTCGGGGCGATCCGGGCGGCCGTGGACCGGGCTCCGGCCGACGAATGCTCGACGCTCGCGCGGGCCTGGCTCGACCGGGCGATCGTGCTCGCCCCCCGGATCGGGGAATCGACGCGGAAGGCCGCCGGCCGGCCGCTCCCCCGGCAACCGTGCCTCCGCGACGCCCGGCCCGACCATTTCCTGTTCGACGGCGACCGGCTCGCCGGGCTGGTCGACTTCGGAGCGATGGGGGTCGACAGCGTGGCGGGCGACCTTGCCCGGCTCCTGGCCGAATGGGTCGGCCCCGACCGGACGGCCCGGGCGGCGGCCCTCGCGTCCTTCGAGTCGATCCGCCCCCTCTCCGAGGCCGAGGCCCGTTCAATCGGGGCGTTCGAATCGGCCAACGCCCTGCTCGGCGCCGGCCACTGGGCCCGCTGGCATTTCCTCGAAAGGCGCCGATTCGACGACGATCGGGCCGTGCTCAAGGGGCTGCGAAGGGGCCTGGAGCGGCTCGATGGGGCGACGATCGGCGGATGATCCGCCATCAGACGCCGTCGGCGGATGAGGCCCCGCCGGTCATCAGCCGCCTGGTCTCCTCCTGGTCCACGCAGACGCGCCGGATGCTCAGGGCCCGGCCGGTCGCCGGGTCGACCGAGACCAGGGCCCCGCAGAGGCGGGGGTCGCCGGTGGCCACGTCGTAGTGGTGGGGGACGTTGGTGAGGGTCGATGCGAGGACCCGGTCGTACCGCCGTCCGAGGATCGAGTCGTAAGGGCCGGTCATGCCGACGTCGGTCTGGTAGGCGGTCCCGGCGGGGAGGATCTGCTCGTCGGCGGTCGGGACGTGGGTGTGGGTGCCCAGGACGGCGGAGACCCGGCCGTCGAGGTAGCGGCCCAGGAGCTGCTTGTCGCTGGTCGCCTCGGCGTGGATGTCGACGACGATCACCCTGGCCGATCGCTGGATGTCCGCCAGGACGCGGTCGGCCGCCCGGAAGGGGTCGTCGACCGGCTTCATGAAGGTCCGGCCCATGATCGTGAAGACACCGACCGTCGTGCCGTCCCGGGCCTCGACGAGCACGGACTCGCCGCCGGGGGCGTCGGCCGGGTAGTTCGCCGCCCGGAGGATCCTGTCGCTCCGGTCGAAGAGGGCGAAGACCTCGTCCTTCCGATAGACGTGGTCGCCGAGGGTGAAGACGTCGACCCCCGCGTCCTCCAACTCCTCGTGGCACTTGATCGTCAGGCCCGACCCGCCCGCCGAGTTCTCGGCATTGCAGACGACCAGGCCGAGGTCCCAGGCCCGGATCAGCCGGGGGAGGGCCTGCGAGACGATCTTCCGGCCCGGGGAGCCGACGACGTCGCCGATGAAGAGGATGTTCAGGGGCATGGGGGGTTCGCTTTCCGCCTCTCCGACTCCGGGACTTTCACCAGATCGTGGTCACGGATGATGCCCGAATCTTACGGTCCCGGCTGATGAGCGGGACGCCGAGATGGACGGCCGTCGCGGCGATGATCCGGTCGGGCATGTCGGGGACCTGATCGCGGGGGATGATGGCCAGAGATGGCAAAATGGATCGATTGACCGGAAATTCCAACAGGAGCTCGGCGAGGTCGAGGAACCCGAGGATTCGACCGAGCGTGCCCGGTGCGATCCGCCGCTTTTCCTCGAGGTAGACGACTTCCACGAGGCTGATCGAACAGACGGCGATTTGGCCGCCGATCGTCAGGGCGGTGTCGAAGACGGCCTTGGCCGCCCTCGACAGCCGAGGATCGTCCCAGACGTACCAGATCAAGGCGTGTGTGTCCGAAAGCGCCTGGATCACGGGGCGATGTCCTCGCGGGGGAAATTGGCCCAGGCTTCACGGCGAGCCTCGTCGATGTCATCTGCCGAGGGTGCGGGCCCGAGATCCTTCAGGGCTCCGTGGAGCGAACGAGACGGCCTCTTCAAGTCCGGGGGGAGATTGTATCGGAGGTGATCGACCAGCTCTCCGATCAGCATGAGTTGTTGAGCGGGAGAGAGCGACTTCGCCAGCTCGCGGATCTGCTCAAGGATGGCGGCGGACATGGCATTCCTCCCTAAGAGCCCTTACCTCGCGAATTCCACGGTCCGGGTCTCCCTCAGGACGGTCACCTTGACCTCGCCGGGGTAGGTCAATTGTGCCTGGACGGCCCTGGCGATGTCGCGGCAGAGCTTGGCGGCGGCCTCGTCGCCCAGGCGGTGGCTGTCGGCGATGACGCGGATCTCTCGGCCCGCCTGGATCGCATACGCTTGCTCGACGCCGGGGAATCCGCAGGCGAGGGCTTCGAGGTCTTCGAGCCTCCGGACGTACTTGTCCAGGGTCTCTCGACGGGCGCCGGGGCGACTGGCGCTGATGGCGTCGGCGGCGGCGACGAGGACGGTATAGGGGGTGTCGGTCCGGAGGTCGTCGTGGTGGCCGAGGGCGGCGTGGATGACCTCCTTCCCCTCGCCGTAGCGCCTGACCAGCTCGGAGCCGATCAGGGGGTGGCCGCCTTCCATCTCGTGGTCGGCCGCCTTGCCGATGTCGTGGAGGAGCCCGCAGCGGCGGGCCAGCGGCCCGTTCAGGCCGATCTCCTCGGCGAGCAGGCCGGTCAGGTACGCGACCTCGATCGAGTGCTGGAGGACGTTCTGCGAGTAGCTGGTCCGGAACCGGAGCCGGCCGAGGTAGTCGAGCAGCTTGTCGTGCAGGCCGGGGACGTTCGCCTCCTGCGCCGCGACCCGGCCCACCTGGCGGATGTGCCGCTCCATCTCCTCCTGGGTCTCTGCGACGACCTCCTCGATCCGGGTGGGATGGATCCGGCCGTCCAGGATCAGCTTTTCGAGGGCGAGCTTGGCGGTCTCGCGGCGGACGTTGTCGAAGGCCGAGACGATCACGATGCCCGGCGTGTCGTCGACGATGACGTCGACGCCGGTCGCCTTCTCGAAGGCGCG
>JAJYDH010000380.1 GCA_021777685.1 Planctomycetota bacterium
GCCGCCTCGGCGGCGGCCTTGAGAGCGGCGGTCGCGGCGTCGATCCGCTCGACCAGCGCGGGGAGCTGGGCGGCCAGCATCTCGGCGTCGTTCTCGATGATCGCCTGGCGGACCCCGGGGAGGGTCCACGAGGCGTACCCGGTCGTCAGGCCCGGGGCGTAGACGGCGTGGCGGAACCAGGGGCGGCCGGGGAGCCCCCTGGCGAGCAGGAACGACCGCTCGACCTTCGTGAGCGCGTCGTTGACCTTCGAGAGCTGCGCCTGGGGCACGCCGTCGCGACGGGCCAGGGCCTCGGTCGCCGCGTCGAGGGCCGCCGCCTGGCCCTCGAACGCCCGGATCGACGCGACCAGCCGGGGGAGCCCCTCGAAGACGACCGGCGGGCGGGCCGACTCGGAGTCGACCGTCCGGGCCTTCCTCGCGACGATCCGGCGGAGGTCGTCGACCTGCTCGCGGAGGGCCTCGCCGTAGGGGACGAACCGGAGCGGCACGACCTCGGCCCCGGCGGCCCGCATGGCGATCAGCGTGTAGAGCCGGGCGGCCGTGGCGTGGGTGACGAACTCGGGGTCGCCGAACCGCTCCATCCAGAAGAAGTCGTCGTAGATCGAGTGGTAGACCCCGTACCGGCCGCTGAACCCGACGTCGAGCGACGGCACGCCCAGATGGTCGAGGAACGCCGTGTAGTCCGACCCCGAGCCCAGGGCGTTGAGCTGCGGCGAGAACCGCCGGCCCGCCGCCCCGTTGGAGGCCCCGGCGTAGGGTTTGGATGGGTCCTCGGCCCCGTTCGGGGCGTCCCAGAGGCCGTCGAGGTCGACCGGCGCCGCGTTCGCCCAGCCGGCCCGGCGCTTGGCCATCCAGAGGTCGCGCAGGGGCCGGCCCGAGCGGACGTCGTTGATCGAGCCGGCGGCCTCCAGCAGGAGGTCGCGGAGCGACGGGACGCCGTCGACGTCCAGCTCCGGGCCCGAGACGGCCGAGTCGACGTTCAGGAGCATCACCGCCCGCTCGGTGATCGCCTCGGCGTTCTGGTCGGACCACTCGGTCGAGCCGACCAGGCCGTATTCCTCGGCGTCCCAGCTCGCGTATTTCAGGCTCCGCCTCGGCTTCCACCCCTGGTTCACGGCCGAGCCCAGGGCCCGGCACATCTCCAGGGTGGACGACGTCCCGCTGCCCGGGTCGACCGCCCCGTAGACCCAGGCGTCGCGGTGGTTGCCGATCATCACCCAGCGGTCGGGCTCGACCGTCCCCGGGATGGTCGCGATCACGTTCCAGATGGGCCGGATCTGGTAGTCCATCTCGACCTGAAAATGGACCTCCGCCGGCCCGGGGCCCGAGTGGTACGCCAGCGGCAGGCCCCCTTGCCAGCCCATCGGCACGTTCGACCCGCCCATCGCCCTCAGGATCGGCAGGGCCGCGTCGTAGCTGATGGGCAGCGACGGGATGGTCGCGTAATAGTCTTCGCGGACCAGGCCGGTCTCCTTCTCCCAGGCCTGGACGGCCTGGATGGGCGTGTTCCGCGAGTCGGGAGGGGTGAACCCGGAAACGACGATCGGGAATCCGTTCCTCCGGTCGATCGGCAGTCGCTTCGCATCCTTGGTCGAGGGGCCGTTGGGCGTGGAGGGGTCGCCGGGGCCGAGCGAGAGGAACTGGACGCTCCCCCGCTGGAGCGACGAGCCGGGCCGGAACGGGCCGTTGGGGTAGACGTCGCCCCGGCCGTAGCCGTCGTCGGCCGGGTCGGAGTAGATCAGGATGCCGATCGCCCCGCGCTTCTGGGCGTTGCGGACCTTGAGGCCGCGGAACAGCTCGCCGTAACGGACCAGGACGATCTTGCCCCGGACGTCGACGCCCATCTTCTCCAGGGCGGCGAAGTCCTCGGGCCGGCCGTAATTCGCGTAGACGACCTGGCCGGTGACGTCGCCGGAGACGCCGTAGCCGTGGAAGCCGGGGAAGGCGTCGGGGCTGGCCGAGTCCTTGTCGGCGGCCACGGCGTCCTCGGTGATCTTCAGCGTCTGCTTGTCGGGCCGGACAAGCTCGCACTGGACGTGGGTGGGATAATTGAGCAGGACCTCATATTCGACGATCTCGGTCTGCCAGCCCCAGGATTTGAGCTTGTCGCGGACGTCCTCGGCGGTCTTGCGGTCGGCGGGGGTCCCGGCGACGTGGGGCTCCTCGGTCAGGGCTCGGAGCCAGACCCGGGCGGCGTCCGGGGTGGGGACGGCCAGGGCGTGGGCCTCGGCCTTCGTCTGGGCGGGCCTCGAGCCGGGCGCGAAGCCGATCATCCCGTCCTGGCCTCGGGCCGGGGCCGCCAGGGCGACGGCGATCAGCAGGCCGAGCGGCGCGGGGGTCGGACGTCCATGCATAAAAAAAGCCCTTTTCCCGGAGAGATGCTTGACAGGCGAGGCGTCCCCGAATCAAACTCTGGCGAGCGGACCGTCGCCTTCACAAAATACGCCGATCGGCCGCGCGAATCCAGTCCCCAGGCGTCGGCCGTCACGTCAATCGCCGGTCCGGTCCGTTCTCGAAACCGCGTCAGTTTCCTGTCCGCCCGGCCCGCCGGCCGGTCGTCCCACCGGGTGGCGAGCCGGCGCCCGTCGCGGAGAAAGGGGAGTCTCGTGGGCCTGTCGTTCACCGTCGGGGGAGCCAGAGGGACGTTCGAGGATCGGTTCGCCGTCGAGGTCGCCGGGGTGCTCGACAATGCCTTCGGCGCCGAGGGGGACTGGGAGGGTGTCGCCCCTCGCCACTTCGGCGAGCTGGTCGACACCGGCTGGGTCGAGCTGCAAGGCCGGGCCTCGGAGGAGCTGGGGGCCGACGCCCTGACGAACCTGCTGGCCCTCGGGGCCGAAGGGCGGGGGGTCTACCTGCCGACGCACGTCCGGGCGGTCTCGCTGCCGCTCTCGGCCGGCGGGCCTCTCCGATGCGCCAGCCTGCCCGGCCTCCGGGCCGAGCTGGCCGAGCTGGCCGCCCGCTGGGAATTGCCCCTGGACGACGAGGGGTTGCAGCAGCTCCTCCAGGTCAGCCAGGACCCCGACGACGGCTGGGTCGCCGACGCGCCGGAGATCCTCACCTTCGCCCGCCTCGCCCTCGCCGCGAACGAGGCGACCCGGCGCGATTGCCCGCTCTGGGTGGTCGGTTGAGGGGCGATCTCGGGGAACGTTGAGGCCGCCGGATGCCGCACAAGCCGCAGCTCGACGGCCTCCGATTCCTCGCGTTCCTCGCCGTCTTCTACTTCCACGCCTACCCCGGGATGGGATATCCCGGGCCCGAGGGGGTGCAGGTCTTCTTCACCCTCTCCGGCTTCCTCATCACCCGGATCTTGATCCTGGGCGAGACCGGCCGGATCGGCCACGACCTGGGCCGGTTCTACTTCCGCCGGACGCTGAGGATTTTCCCGCTCTATTACGCGGTCGTCCTTGGGCTCTGGCTTCATGGCCTTTTGCCGGGACTCGGCTGGTATCTCACCTATACCTACAACGTCCGGGCCTACCTCCTGCCCGGCTGGGGCGGGCCTGTCGGGCATTTCTGGACGCTCAGCGTCGAGGAGCAATTCTACCTCCTCTTCCCCCCGGCGCTGCTCCTGACCCCTCCCCGGCTCCGGTTCGCGATGGTGGCCGCCCTGCTGGTCGGCTCGAAGGCGTTCCAGGCCTACGCCCGGACCCACCTCACGCTCCCCTGGTCGGGGTTCCTGCTCCCCTATTGCGGCGAGCACCTGCTCTGGGGCTGCCTGGCCGGGCTGATCGAGCTTCGGGCGAAGCCGGGCAAGTGGGAAGGGCCGCTTTGCCTGCTGGCCGGGGTCCCCCTGATGGTGCTCGGCCGGAGCCGCCCGGGATGGTGGACCACGCCGCCCGACCCCTCGATCGTCCTCGGGACGCTCTCCTGCTTCGGGCTCGGGAGCGCCCTGGTCGTCTTCGGGCTCTGGCGGACATCCCGGCCCTGGATCATCGCCCCGCTGACATTCGGGCCGGTCGCTTATCTTGGCCGAATCAGTTACGGATTATATGTTTTTCATTTGCTGGTCCTGGAGCGCGGCTGGTTCTCTTATTATGTCCCGGAATATTACCTGTTCTACCGGATGCCCTACAGCGAGCTGGGGCTGACGATCGCGATCTCGGCCCTGTCGTGGCACCTGTTCGAGCGGCCGATCAATCGCCTGAAGGATCGGGCGGGTCGGGAGGCGGCGGCTCGGGCGATCGGGCGAATCTGGCGGGCAGCACGACGACGTTATCGGGGCTGACGTGGACGGTCAGGCCCTGCCCTTCGCGGAGCCCCCGCGACTGCGACTGGAGCGCCAGGGCGATCACCGGCCAGTCGTTCGGCCCTCGCAGGTGGACCTGGCGGACCTCGCCGAGGAAGACCAGGCGCTCGACCGTCGCGGCGAACCGATTGGCGTCGAACGCCGCGTTCGGGCCGATCCCCAGCGCCTCCGGCCGGAGCGCGACCGTCACCGGCGAGCCGGTCGGGAGCGGCCCGGCCTCGGCCCGGCCGACCAGCCGGCCCAGCGGCGTCCGGACGATCAGGTCGCCCCGAGGGTCGGTCGACTCGACCTGGCCCTGGATCAGGTTGATGGGGCCGAGGAACCGCGCGACGAACGAGTCGACCGGACGGTTGTAGACCTCGGCCGGCGGGCCCGACTGGACGATCCGGCCCAGGTCCATGACCGCCAGGTGGTCGGCCATCGCCAGGGCCTCGCGGGCCTCGGAGGTCAGGACCAGGGTCGTGGTCTCGGCCTCGGCCAGGACCCGGCTGACCTCGTCGCGGAACTCGCCCCGGACCCGCTCCTCCAGCCGGCCGAGCGGGTCGTCGAGGATCAGGAGGTCGGGCTCCAGGACCAGGGCCCTGGCCAGCGCGACCCGCTGCCTCTGGAGCCCGGACAGCTCCTCGGGGCGACGACTCGCCAGCGTGTCGAGCCTGGCCATTCCCAGCGCGTCGGCCACCTGCGTCCTGCGGTCGCGGCGAGGAACCCCTCGAATCTTGAGCGGGTAGCCGACGTTCTCGGCCACGGTCATGTGGGGCCAGAGGGCGTCATCCTGGAAGACCAGGCCGACCCGACGGGCCTCGGGGGGGAGGTCGTGGACGAGCCGTCCGTCGAAGTAGATCTCGCCGTCGTCCAGCGATTCGAGCCCGGCGATCAGCCGGGCCATCGTCGTCTTGCCCGAGCCCGACGGGCCGAGCACGAACGACATCTCGCCGGGTCGGAGTTCCAGCGAGGCGCCGTCGACGACGGCGACCTCGTCGTGACGCTTGACCAGGTTTTCGAGCACGACGCGGATCATGAGGGGACGTACCCCCCCGCCACCCGGGCGACCCGCCGGTAGAGCTGCCGGGTCCAGGCGGTCCACTCGCCCCGGAGCCAGGCCCGGAACCGGGGCTCGCCGGCCAGCCGGCCCTCGACGGCGCCGGCGATCTCGGCGAGCAGGGCGCCGTCGACCGGTCGTTTCGGCGCCTCCCAGCTCCGGCGGAGCCACGCCCGAGCCTCCGGGTCGGGGGCGATCTGCTCGGCCAGCGTCTCCAGGAGCGAGGCGCCCGAGGGGTCGGCCCGGAGCTTCAGGACCGAGGCCGGCGGCCAGGGGGGCCGCTCGCCGATCGACGCCTCGGCCTTCGCCGGGTGCCCGAACCGCCGGAGGGCCGCCTCGGCGTCGCGAAGCTCCTCGTGCGAGTCCACCAGCGCCGCGCCCAGGAGGTCCGCGAGCAGCCCGTCGGCCCGAACCTCGCGGGCGTCCGGCTCCTGGGCCGGACCCGTCCAGCCTCGCGACTCCAGCGACCGGACGAATCGAGCGGCCCGGTCGGGATGGCTCCCGCCCCGGACGAAGGCCACGCATCCGCCCCGGCCCGGCGAAGTCGAACCGAAGGTCGGCCGGGCCACGCTCGCCGTCCGGACCAGCTTCTCGTAACCCCTGTCCCAGCCCTCGGCGAGGAGGACCGACTTCGCCTCGTCGAGCGAGGATGGGTCGTCGCGAGGGTCGCCGAATCCGGTCGAGTTGGCGGCGGAATTCAAAGCCAACCCCGGCCGATGGACCGCACGACGATCGCCGAGCCACGGCCCGTCGGCGGGATGCGCGGGGCCGAGGAAAAGGTCGACGCCCCCTCGCCGGCCGACCACGCTTGCCAGCCTCTCCGGGTCGGCAAGCTCGACCCAGACGATCGGCCCTGACTGCCCGGCTCCCGAACGGCCCATCGTCTCGATCTCAATTCGGGCTCCTGTCGGCCAGGTGGTCGCGATGATCAGTGGGGCCTCGCCCGACGGGCCGCAGCCGACCAGGCCGGCCAACGACAAGGCCGCCAAGGCCCCGCGCCAACTCGAACCCAATCGGTCGTAAGTCCAGGTTGGCAATCCTCGTAGGGTGGGTCGAGCCTCGGGCGAGCCCCACCACGAATTCGGACGGTGGG
>JAJYDH010000381.1 GCA_021777685.1 Planctomycetota bacterium
GAGGAACCCCAGGATCGCGATCGCCATCATGGCGATGGCCATGAACTTGTAGCCGAACATCTTCCGCCGGGAGAAGCACGGGATGATCTCGTTGATCACCCCGAATCCGGGGATGATCATGATGTAGACCGCCGGGTGCGAGTAGAACCAGAACAGGTGCTGGAACAGGATCGGGTCGCCACCCAGCGCGGGGTCGAAGATACCGACCCTCATGACCCGCTCCAGCATCAGCAAGACCAGCGTGACCGCCAGGACCGGCGTGCCCAGGATCATGACGATGCTGGTCGCGTACTGGGCCCAGACGAAGAGCGGGATGCGAAACCACGTCATCCCCGGCGCCCGCATCTTGTGGACCGTCACGATGAAGTTCAGGCCGGTCAGGATCGACGAGAATCCCGCGACGAACACGGCCGACGCCGCAACCAGGACGTTCGTGTTCGAGTACATCGAGCTGTACGGCGTGTAGAACGTCCAGCCGGTGTCAACGCCACCCAGGACGACCGCTGTGAGGGCGAGCAGCCCGCCGGCCATGTAAATATACCAGCTCAGCAGGTTGATCCGGGGGAACGCCAGGTCGCGGGCGCCGATCATCATCGGCAGGAAGAAGTTTCCCAGGACCGCGGGGATCGACGGCACGAGGAAGAAGAAGACCATCACGACCCCGTGCAGGGTGAACATCCGATTATAGATGTCCGATCGGAGCAGGTCTCCCTTGGGCGTCGACAGTTCCAGCCTCATCAGCGTGGCGGCGAAACCGCCGATGAAGAAGAAAAATGTGATCGAGATCATGTACAGGATGCCGATCCGCTTGTGGTCGGTCGTCAGCAGCCAGGACTTGACCGTGTGCTCGTTGGTCAGGTAATTCCGCTCGGGGTAGGGCGCGACCGAACCGCGGACCTCGGGCTCTTGCAGGACGCTCATCGAACTCCCTCCTTCCGCCCGATCGACTTGATGTATTCCATGATCTGGAGCAGTTCCTCTTCCTTGAGGACATCTTTATAGGGCGGCATCACCGGGTCGAAGCCGGCCACGACCTTCGACTTGGGCAGAAGTATGGAATCGCGGATGTAGGTGTCGTTGGCGGTCACGAATTCGATGTCCTTGCCGTTGGCGGCCATGACCGGGACCTGGTTGCCGTAGACGCCGTCGAGCTTGGGCGCCCGGAACTCGGAATTGGCGCCGTGGCAGCCGGTGCAGTGGTACTTCTCGAAGAGCCGGGCGCCGGTCGAGGCCATCGTCGGCACGGCATCGCTGCTGCCGCCGCCGCTGCCGACGGGGCCTCCCTTGAGCCACTGCTCGTAATCGGCCGGCTCCATGACGACCGCCCAGCCTCCCATCTTCGAATGCTCGGTCCCGCAATACTCGGCGCAGAACAGGTGGTAGCGGCCGGGCTTGGAGGGTTCGAACCACTCCGAGGTGAGCCGGCCCGGCAGGACGTCCTGCTTCATCCGGAACGCGGGGATGTAAAAGCTGTGGATCACATCCTGGGACGTCATGATCAACTGGACCGGTCGGCCCGTCGGCAGGTGGATCTCGTTGATCTCGGACCGCCCCTGCGGATGCTGGACCTTCCACATCCATTGCTTGCCGATCACGTAGATCGGCGTGACATCCTTGGGCGGGTTGAACATCTCGAAGAAGACCTGCGTGCCGATGGCGAAGATCCCGAGGACGATCACCAGCGGGATCCCGATCCAGGCCAGCTCGAGCTTGAGATTCGAGCTGAACGCATTCGACCGGTCGGCCTGCGAGCCCTTGCGATAGCGGATCGCGAAGAAGATCACGAGGAAGCCGATCAGGGTCGTGAAGAAGACCGTGATGGCCAGCAGCACGAAGAAAACCGAGTCAACCCGCCCCGCGAGGGTGGAGGCCCGCTCCGGGAAGAGGGGAAAAGGGAGGTCCCACATGGTTAAGGGATCGCTGTTCCTGGAGGAAGTTCGGGGTTCGTGGCCTTGGTCGCCCGGGCCATCCGTCGATCGCGCCGAACCATCGCGAACATGTACGTCCCCAGGGCCAGGGCGGTGGCTACCCCAAGGACGCGGATCGCGTTCATGATGGCGAACGTATACTTACCGGTCGCCGGATCATACTCGTAGCAGTACATCAGGAGCTTGTCGATCGGCGAGCCGATCTTGCCGGCCGACGCCTCGCCCAGGGCGTACTTCAGCTCGCGGGCCGGGTATTCGACCCCGTAGAAATACCGCGAGACCCGGCCGGCGGGCGTCAGCAGGACGAACCCCGCGGCGTGGGCGTAGAGGTCCAGCTTCGGGCTGTAGGTGTACCGGAACCCGATGGTATCGGCCAACCTCCGGATCGAGCTTTCGTCGCCGGTCAGGGCATGCCAGCCCGCCTCCGACCCCGCCCGGTTGTACCGCTTGAGATAGACCCTCCGCTGGGCATCGGCCTGGTCGGGAGTCTCTTTCGGGTTGACGCTCACGGTGACGAGGTCGAAGTCCTTGCCGATCGAGGCGTCGAGGACCTTGAGGCTCCGGGTGATCTGGCCCAGGACCTGGGAGCAGAGCAGCGGACAATTCGTATAGCCCATCACGAGGATCACCGGCCGCTTGCCGAAGTAGTCGGCGAGGCGGACCGATTGACCGTGCTCGTCACGGAAGCGGAGGACGAGCGGGACCTGGACGTCGAGCTTCTGATCGAACCCGACTTCCTTGAGGGCCCCGCCCGGCTGTGCCAGGGCCCGGGAAGGGACCAGTGCCGCGACGGCGAGCAGGAGCAGCAGCCCAGCCCGATGAGGCCGCCCCGTCCCCGGACGGCGGAAGAGCCGTACGGGGGGAGTGGTCGGCGTTCCGGGTTGGGGCTCGACGGGGATCATGAGAGTTCCTCGCTCGGGTCGGCTCAAGGTGTCGCCATGTAGGGCTGGGAGTGCCGGGGATAGGGCAACTCGGGTTCGATCGCCGATTTCGGGGTGTCGCGGTGCGGCAGCCCCTTCCGGGCGACCACCTTGATGGCCCGGTCGATCGGGATGTGGTATTTGCCGGTCTTCTTGTCGTGACCGAAGCTGGTCAGGACCGCCTTGTCGTCCTCGTACATCCGGAGCATGTCGGCGGTCGTGTCGCGCTGGAGGGGGGCCGGACGGTTGAGATCGCCCGTGTCGCTGAGGATCTCGACCTTGGGGATCGCGGTCTTGGACTCCTGCGCGATATACCCGGTCATCAGCAGACTCATCGCCGCCTGGACCAGGCCGCCGAAGACGAACAGGCCGATCAGGAAGATGATGATCGGCTTGATGGCGACGTCGCGCAGCTCGTGCCCGCGACGTTCGCTCTCGGGGTCGGGCGGGACGGGAGCGTCGTGCATCTCAATGGCCTCCCGAGGCTTGCTTGAGGGCGGGCAGGAGTTGGGGGTCGTGGGCGACCATGAGCGTCTTGCCCTTGAGGAACCAGAGGAAGGTCGACAGCCAGATCCCGCCCATCGCCAGGGGCACGACCGCGTCGAGCCAGCTCGGGTTGAACCAGCCGCGATCGGCGGCGCCCGGCACGTCGAACGCCGGCGAGGCGGCGATCAGCCAGTAGTCGTCGAGCAGGTGCATGAACAGCACCAGTGCGGCGATCTTCCAGAGGGCCGAGATGTTCCGCTTGAGCGGCCGGGCCAGCAGGACCAGGAACGGCACGGCGAAGTGGAAGACGATCAACGATCGGCCGATCCACTCCCAGCCGCCGTGGAGTCGCCGCATGTACCAGGGGATTTCTTCCCCCAGGTTGCCCGCCCAGATGATCAGGAACTGCGAGAACGAGAGGTAGCCCCAGAGCATCGTGAACGCCAGGAGCAGGTTGCCCAGGTCGTTGTACGTCTCCGGCTTGTCGAGCCCCTCGAGCTCACCCCGGCGCGAGATCGCGGCGGCGACGAGGATCATGAACGCCATGGCCGAGATGCCCTGGCCGATGATCAGGAGCACGCCGTACAGCGTCGAGTACCACTTCGGCTCCAGCGACATCCCCCAGTCGATCAGCGCGAACGAGACCGACAGGAAGTAGATCACCAGGCCGGGGGCGCTCAGCCCGTTCAACCAATAGGCGAGGTCGATCGAGCCGGTCTCGTCCTGACGTCGCGAGCCGATGTTGAAGACCATCGCGAGGACGATCCAGAGCGCGAAGTAGATGGCGAACCGGACGGTGAACGCCGTCGGGTTCAGCCACGCCTTCTTGAACGCGAAGAGGTCGTGGGTCTCCTTCTCCAGCGGGTCGCGGCGGACGCCGCTGGAGCCCGGGCCGGCGCCCGAGGGAGTGTGTGAGATCGGACTTCCCTTGGCCACGGGCTCATGCTCCGACTCGGCCGCGGGGCCCCCGGCCGGCGGGCCCTCGTGATAGCCTTCGCTCCCCGGGGGGTTGTTGACCCAGGGGTAGATCCGGTCCAGGTCGATGAACACGGGGATGAAAAGGACGGCCATCAGGGGGATCGTCATCGCCGCGGACTCGAGCGGCCTGCGGATCAGGAATCCCCAGGCGCCCCCGAGCTGTCGGTGGACCATCAGCAGGGCCATCGAGCCCATCGAGAGCCCGAAGAAGAAGATGTACGAGTAGAGATACGCCCGGTCGAAGCTCGTCCGGGCCATGAGGGCGCCCACCACGGAGGCGGCGGCGGCTGCCACGCCGACGATGAGGGCTCGGACCCGGATCCGTTCGAGGAGGGGGTAGAGGGTTCCGTTGGGGTTCATTTCTGGACCTCGGCCAGGCTCTTGCGGTCGTCTTGGGTCGGTCCCCCGGGCCTGTCGGCCTCGGCCAGTTGCTTCTGCTCGGCGGGGGACAGGTCCTCCGAACTCGCGTCCTGGCTGTACTGGAGGGCGCGAATGTACGCGGCGATGGCCCAGCGCTGGCGGACGGGGATGCGGGCCTCGTACGAATACATCGCCCCGTAACCGTGGGTGATCACGTTGTAGATGTGGCCCACGGGGGTCTTCTTGAGGTACTCGGAGTGGAAGTCGGGCGGCGGCGAGAAGCCGCGCCGGACGACCATGCCCCGGCCGTTGCCGAGCTGCCCGTGGCAGGGCATGCAGAAGATCATGAACCGTTCGCGGCCCTCGCCGAGGGTGGCCTCGTCGATCGCGAACGGGAACTCCTCGATGTCCTTGCCGTCGACCTTCCCCTCGTAGTAGGCGGTGTCGGCCCGGAGCTGGCCCCGGGCGACGGTGCCCGGGACGACCGGGCGGGACGAGGTGCCGTCGGCGAAGAACGTCGAGGGCTCGTAGGCCTCGTACCTCGGCTGGGCGTACATGTCATCGCGGCAGCCCGCGCAGAGGAGCACCAGGCAGGCCGCCAGCGGGCCCGCGCCGGGTCGTCGAGGACGACGGGCGGGGGGGGCGTCGATCTGGGGTTCGTTCCCGATCCGCATCCGAAACCTTTCAGAACGGGACTTCGTTGATGGTCTTGGGCCCGAGGCCTTCCAGGAACCGCGAGGTCTCGACGAGGTCGAACTTGGGGTCTTTCGCCTCGATGCAGAGGAAGAACCGGTCCTGAGACGCCTGGTCGAAGCCGGGCGAGTTGAAGACCGGGTTGTAGGGCCGGGGCAGCCCGTTGAGGAACAGCATCCCGAAGACGGCCGTGGCCGAGGCGAAGAGCACGGTCAGCTCGAACGTGATCGGCATGAACGACGGCCAGCTCACCAGCGGCTTGCCGTCGACGTTGATCGGGTAATGGATCGCCGATGCGAACGCCTGCATCGCGAAGCCGGACAGGCCGCCGGTCAGGCCGCCGCCGAAGATCAGCCAGGGCAGGATCGTCCGCGCCCCGAGCGCCTCGTCGACGCCGTGGACCGGGAACGGCGAGTACGCGTCCACGTTCTTGTAGCCGGACTCGCCCACCCTCCGGGCGGCGGCCAGCAGCGCCTCGGGGGTGTCGAACTCGACCATCAGCCCGTAGACGCCGGTCTCGACGTCCCCGTGGGCGTGTGCGTGAGTGCTCATGCTCAGTGACCCTCCAGCGCCGGGCCCTGGTGCCCGTGGTCCGACGTCACGTGCACCAGTTCCTTCATCTCGGAGACCGCGATCGCCGGCAGGAACCGGACGAACAGGAAGATGAACGTGAGGAACAGGCCGATGGTCCCGATGTAGGTCGCCCAGTCCCAGACGGTCGGGTAGTACATGCCCCAGGCCCCCGGGACGAAGTCGCGGTGCAGGCTCATCACGACGATGACGAACCGCTCCAGCCACATCCCGACATTGACGACGATTGAGATGGCAAACAGCGCCGGGATGTTGAGGCGCACTTTCCGAATCCACAGAAGCTGCGGGATGGCGATGTTACAGGAGATGAGCATGATGTAGGACCACCAGTAAGGACCGGTCATGCGGTTCCAGTACATGAACTT
>JAJYDH010000382.1 GCA_021777685.1 Planctomycetota bacterium
GTGCCCCGCCCCCGGAGGACGTAATACAGCTCGGACGAGGCGTTGGGGCGGGTCGCGACCGTCTCGCCGGGCAGGAGCCGGACGAAGTTGGCGGAGAGCCCCGGGCTGGTGAGCGGCCCCGGCCGCTTGAGCTTCGGGCCGAGGTCGAGCGGGATGACCCTCGACGGCCCTTCCTCGTGGAGCGAGGCGGGGAACTCGGTGTACGGGATCGGCGGCGTGGCGCCCGAGGCGATCGGGTCGGCGGCCCGGCTGTACTCGAAGATCCGGACGTCGTCGGTGAGCGATCCCGAGGCGCGGGCGGCCTCGGCCGTGGCGTGGGGGTGGGGCATGAGAAATGAGGTCTCGGCGGGGTTCGCGGGCGGTCTCGATCCGTCGGAGGAAGTATGGCGGGTCGATCAACCCCCCGACAGGTCTACCAGGATCGCCCGTCCCGCCAGCCGGACCGGGTAGAGCCGGCGCCGGAGCGACTCGCCCACCGGGCAGGCGCCGGTCAGGACGTCGAACGACCACCGGAGGCAACCGCGCCGGGGGCACGTCACCTTCGACCCATCGAACGGCCCGTCCGCCAGCCGCCCGCCCCTGTGCGGGCAGAGTCCGTCCAGGCAGGTGACGTCGTCGCCGGCCCGGAACAGGGCGTAGGCCCGCCCGCCGTCCGAGAATTCGCGGCTCGAACCCGGCGGCAGGTCGTCCAGGCTGGCGACCTCGATCCAGCGGCCCGCCGGCATGATGCGTGCTCCCTGGGTCAGAGGATCAGCATGGCGTCGCCATAGCTGTAGAACCGATATTCGCGGCGGACGGCCTCCTCGTAGGCGGCGCGGATCAGGTCGACCCCGGCCAGGGCGGAGACGAGGACGAGCAGGCTGCTCCGGGGCAGGTGGAAGTTGGTCAGGAGGGCGTCGACCCCCCGGAAGTCGTGGCCGGGGCGGAGGTAGAGCGCCGTCTCGGCCTCGAACGGCTCGAACCGGCCCGAGGCGGCGGCGGTCTCCAGGGTCCGCGCGGAGGTCGTGCCGACGGCGACGATCCGGCCCCCCTCGGCCTTCCGGCGATTCAGGGCCTCGGCCGCCTCGGGCGTCACCTCGGCCCGCTCGGCGTGGAGGACGTGGTCCTCGATCCGCTCGGCCTCGATCGGCCGGAACGTGCCGATCCCGACGTGCAGGGTCACGTCCACCCGGGCGACCCCCCGGCGGTCGAGCCGGTCGAAGACCTCGGGCGTGAAGTGCAGCCCCGCCGTCGGCGCGGCGACCGAGCCGGGGACCTCGGCGTAGACCGTCTGGTACCGCGCCCGGTCGCCGCTCGCCTCGACCCCCTTGCGGATGTAGGGCGGCAGCGGGACCAGGCCGTGGGCCTCCAGGAGCCGACCCGCATCCTCGGTCGAATCCGGGCGGACGGCCCACCGTCCCTCGCCGAGCTGGCCTTCCAGGACCAGCCCCAGGCCCGAGCCGACGACGACCCGCTCGCCGATCCGGGGTCGCCCCCGGGTCTTCGCCAGGATCTCCCAGGAGCCGTCGGCGAGGGCCCGCAGGTACAGCCCCTCCCAGCGCCCGCCCGTCCCCTCGCGGACGCCGACCAGCCGGGCTGGGATGACCCGCGTGTTGTTCCGGACCAGGACATCGCCGGGTCCGAGGAGGTCGGGCAATTCGGCGAAGACGCGGTGCTCCCACGACCCCGAGGCCCGCCGGACGACCATCAGCCGCGAGCGGTCGCGGGGCTCGACCGCGTGCTGCGCGATCAGCCCGCCCGGCAGCTCGAAATCGAACGCCGACGTGTCCAAGTCCCCTTCCTCCCCCGGCCCCGTTGACGCACAATCTTAGCGGGCCGATCAACTCGGGAAAGGAGCCGGACGGCATGGCCACCGCCTCGACCAGACCTGATGTCTTCTACCCCGAGTCGGACGGGGAGCCGATGGGCGAGACGCTCCAGCACCGCGACGCGAACATCGACCTCATCCTGTCGCTCCAGGACTGGTTCGCCGACGACCCGCTGGCCTACATCTCGGGCGACGAGTTCGTCTACTGGGTCGAGGGCGACCCGCGTTTCGTCGTCTCGCCCGACGTCTGGGGCACCCGCGGGATTGACAAGACCATCATCCGGAACGTCTACAAGACCTGGCTGGAGGGGGGCAAGGGCCCCGAGTTCGTCATCGAGCTGACCTCGCCCTCGACCCGCCGCGAGGACCGGGGCAAGAAGTTCCGGATCTACCGGGATGATCTCAAGGTCTTCGAATACTTCCTGTTCGACCCGCTCGGCGAGTACCTCAAGCCCCGGTTCCAGGGCTACCGGCTGGCCGAGGGGGAATACCGGCCGATCGAGCCGGTCGACGGCCGGCTCCCCAGCGAGTTCCTCGGCCTGCACCTCGAACCCGAGGGCCATTTCCTCCGCCTCCACGACCCGGCGACCGGCCGTCGCCTGCTCAACCGCCTCGAACGGCTCGAGGAGGCGGAACGAGGCCGGCGCGAGGCCGAAGCGGAGATCGACCGCCTCCGCCGCGAGCTGGAGGCCCTCCGCGCCGGCCAGAAGCCCGGGCCGAAGCCGAAGAAGCGGAAGTGATCGGATCGATCCGCGCGAGGTAGGAAGTAGGAAGTAGGAAGGGGGAAGTCATGGCGACCGCCTCGACCAGGGCCGAAGTCTTCTATCCCGAGTCTGACGGGAAGCCGATGGCCGAGACGACCCAGCATCGCGACGTCATGATCGAGCTGATCGTGGGGCTCCGCGACTGGTTCGCCGACGACCCGCTGGCCTACGTCTCGGGCAACGAGTTCCTCTACTGGGTCGAGGGCAACCCGCGCCGGAACGTCTCGCCTGACGTCTGGTTCGTCCGGGGGATCGACAAGGCCGTCGTCCGGCCTTCGTACAAGACCTGGCTGGAGGGGGGAAAGGGCCCCGACTTCGTCCTGGAGGCGACCTCGCGATCGACCCGCCGCGAGGACCGGGGCAAGAAGTTCCGGACCTATCAGGACGAGCTGAAGGTCCGCGAGTATTTCCTGTTCGACCCCCTGGGCGAATACCTCAAGCCGCCGTTGCAAGGGTATCGGCTCGCGGAGGGACAATACCGCCCGATCGGGCCGGTCGACGGCCGGCTCCCCAGCGAGGTGCTGGGCCTGCACCTGGAGGCCGACGGCGGCCTGATCGGGCTGTTCGACCCGGCGACCGGCCGGAAGGTGCCGACCCGCTTGGAGGCGCTCGAAGAGGAACGAGAGGCCCTCCGCCGTCGGGATGCCGAACTCGACCGGGAGCGCGAGGAACGCCGGCGGTTGGACGCGGAACTCCGCCGGGAGCGGGAGGGCCGACGGCGCTCCGATGCGGCGCTTGTCGAGTCTCAGGCCGAGATCGAACGCCTCCGCCGAGAGCTGGAAGCCCTCCGGGCCGGCCAGGCGCCGAAGCCGAAGAAGCGGAAGTGACGGGTGCAACCCCTCGCCCGGAGACTCGCGACCGCCCCTCGAACGCCCTGGCCAGCCCGGCCGGTGCCGGTCGCGCTGGTGATCACCGACCTGGACGTCGGCGGGGCCGAGCGGGCGCTGGTGGCCCTGGCGACGGGCCTCGACCGCCGTCGGTGGCTCCCGTCGGTCGTCTGCCTGGATCGGGAAGGGGCGCTGGTCGGGCCGCTCCGAGAGGCGGGGATCGCGGTCGAATGCCTGGGCGTGGATCGTCGGAGGCCGATCCGCGCGGTCGGGTCGCTGGCCGCGGCCTTGCGGCGGTCTCGGCCGCGACTGGTGCAGAGCTTTTTGTTCCACGCGAACGTCGCCGCCCGGCTGGCCGCGCCCCGGGCTGGACGGCCCTGGGTGGTGGGCGGCCTCCGGGTGGCCGAGCGGCAGAGGCGCTGGCACCTGGCGCTCGACCGGCTCACGTCGCGGCTCTCGGCCGGCTCGGCGTGCGTCTCGGAGGGGGTCCGCCGGTTCAGCGTCGAGGCCGGCCGGCTCGACCCCGACCGGCTGGTCGTGATCCCCAACGGCGTCGATCCGGCGCCTTTCGATCGCGCCCGGGCCGTCGACCGGGCCTCGATCGGCGTCCCGCCCGGCGCCTTCCTGACGCTGTACGTCGGCCGGCTCGACCCGCAAAAGGGGCTCGGTTTCCTGCTCCAGGCCGCGGCGAAGGTCGCCGAGACCCGACCCGACTGGCACCTCGCCCTCGTCGGCGACGGCCCCGGGCGCGAGGCCCTGGAATCGCAAATCGAAGCCAATCCGCTCCTGAGAGAACGAACCCACCGCCTGGGCCGCCGCGACGACGTGCCCGCGCTGCTCAAGGCCGCCGACCTCCTGGTCCTGCCCTCGCTCTGGGAGGGGATGCCGAACGTCGTCCTGGAGGCGATGGCCGCGAGCCGGGCGGTCGTGGCCACGAGGGTCGAGGGGACCGAGGACCTGGTGGTTCCCGGCGAGACCGGCTGGCTCGTCCCTCCGGGGGATGCCGAGGCCCTGGCCGGGGCGCTCCTCGAAGCCGCGTCCGACCCGGCGAGGCTCCGCCGCCAGGGCGAGGCCGGCCGGGCTCGGGTCGAGGCCGCGTTCACGCCCGCCCGGGTGGTCGAGGCTTACGAACGCCTCTGGGCGGGGGTCCTGGGGCTGGAATTCAGCCCATGACCTTCGCGACGGCCTCGCGGGCCCGTTCCATCAGCGGGCTGTCCTTGGTCCCGGCGCCGGGGAGGTTGAACATCATCGCGGCGGCCAGGGCGGGCCGCCACTTCGGGTCGGCGGCGAGCTGGCATTCCTCCCAGGCCGCGGCCCCGTACTTGTAGTCGTGGGCGTTGGTCCCCTTGTGGAAGATCATCCGCCGGGCGGCGGCGAAGACCAGGTCGGACGAACCCCCTCGGGCGAGGTAGCCGACCGTCTTCCGGGCCGCCTCGGCTCGATCCTTCGGGATCGAGGCGAACAGCTCGGCGACGGCCTCGTCCCCCGCCGAGTCGGGCGCGTGCCCCTCGATCGCGTCGACCCGGATCGCGCCGGCGGGCTGGTTCCGGGCCCGGTAGAGCGGCAGCCAGCCGACGGCCTGGAGCAGGGCGAGCCTTCGGGTGGTGTCGTCGCCGCTGGCCCCGTAGATGAAGTGGAGCGCGTTGGCGGCGGTGACGGCGTGGAGCGAGAGGATGCCGGGGCTCCTCATCAGCAGCTCATTGCCGCCGAGGACGACCGCGTCCCAGAGCGAATCCGGCGACGCCCCGCCGTTGAGCAGCCGGACGGCCTCGGCCGAGGCCCCTTCGGGCGTCGCCTGGCGGATCACCTCCAGGAGCGCGACGGTGGCGGCGGGGTCGGGCTTGCCGCCCTGCCAGTCGTCGCGGATCTTCTTCGCCTGCTCCAGGTTGGCGTCATAGGGCCCGACGGGGACCGGGCGCCTGTCGCCGCCGAGGTCGAGCATCCCGAAGGCGAGCGACCGGAGGACGGGCTCGGCGTGCTGCCAGCCGATCGCCTGCAAGGTCCGCCAGCACTGGGCGGCGAAGATCGCCTTGTGGCCGATGTCGCGCTGGTCGCGGACGGCGAACCGCCAGAACGCCTCCATCGTCTCGGCCGCCCCGCCCCCTCGGCAGAGCCCGGCGGCGGCGACGTCCGCCGCGTCCACATCCCACGCCTCCATCGCCTTCACGAACGCCGCCTTTGCCGACGTCGGCCCGGGGACCTTGCCCTCGTCCACCTTGCCGAGCGTCCAGTCCCCTTCCTTGACGTCCTGCGCCTGCGACCCTTTGAAGTTGTCGAGGGCCCAGAGCAGGGGCAAAAGCCGCTCGTCCTCGCCGGCCGTCTGGCCGAGCAGGTGCGCCGAGTTGATCACGAGCACGGCGTGGAACTTGAACCCGACCGGGCGAGGCTTGACGTTGCGGATGCCCGCCAGGAACAGGCCCGAGAGGAGGTCGCGATACGACAGCCCGCCTTTAAGATGGGCGATGGCCACCTCCATCGCCCTGTCGCGAGGGGTCTCCTCGATCCACCGGACCACCGGCTCGATCTCGGGCCGGAACCGGACCGAGTCCGGCCCGACCGCCAGGTCCGCCGCCGAGGCCGGCGTGATCCGCCCCAGGCCCGGCCATCCCCCGAGCCCCGCGCCCAATCCCAGCGCCGAGGCCGACTGCAAGAACCGACGCCGCCGGAGATTCCCCGCCATCGCCGGGCCTCCTTGATCTGGTCTGGAGAGTAGAACCATCGAGAGCCGGCAACGGGCGGGAGAGGACCCACCAATGCCCGACCCCACCCGCCAGTATGGGCCGGGCCGTCCGGGGATGCCAGGGGCCAGTGACGGGTGTGAAGACCAACCTCTCATTCGCTTTCTTCTCAATTCGAATCGCTCGTCGATCGCGATTTGCGATAACCCTCTTGATCTATCGCGATTTGCGAT
>JAJYDH010000383.1 GCA_021777685.1 Planctomycetota bacterium
AGCGTGGGAACGAGGGTCTACGCTCTCGGCGATGTCCAAATTCGAGAGGGGCACCCCGACCCGCCGACCACCCTGGGAATTGACTCGCCCCTATGATATTCTTGTGGCGAGCGGATTGAATCCGACCCTGAATCACGAATTACTCCCGCGAGGAGACGATCATGGCTGTGTCCTTGAGCGAGTCGGCCGCGAAGGAAGTCAAGAAGATCATCGCCGACCAGAGCCTCCCCGAGGAAACCGTCCTCCGAGTGGGCGTCCAGGGCGGCGGTTGCAGCGGCTTCTCCTATAGCCTGACCTTCGACAAGGAGACGTCCGAGCGCGACCGGGTCGTCGACTTCTTCGGCGTCAAGCTCGCCGTCGACAAGAAGTTCGACCCGTACCTCGACGGGACCGTCGTCGACTTCTACGACGGCCTGGAGAAGCGCGGGTTCGTCTTCAACAACCCGAATGTCGTCAAGTCCTGCGGCTGCGGCAGCTCGTTCCAGGTCTGAGCCGGCGGCGACCGTCCGGAAGACATCAAGGGGGGCGGGCTTTCGGCCCGCCCCTTTCGCATTTCGAACAGGGGCCATCGGTCTCCCTTGTGACCGGTAGGGGACGCGGAGCGTCCCCTACGAGATCCGGGTCTGTCATCATTCTGGAAGATAGTCTGATAAAACGCCTCGCGCCGGGCTGAATGTAAGGGACGACCGTGATGGACAGACCCGGCACCCGGACGCGAGGCCCCATCGATGCCCACCAGCGAAGCGAAGATCGCGGCGAACCGGCGGAACGCCCTCAAGAGCACGGGGCCGAAGACCCCGGAGGGCAAGGAACGGTCGAAGGCCAACGCGCTCAAGCATGGCCTGACCGCGAAGGTCCTCCGGACGCCGGAGGAGGTCGAAATCCTGGGCGAGCCGGCCGACCCGCCGCCGGGCAAGCTCGGCACGTCGTTCTTCGATCGCGCCTGGCTCGAAGGGGAGATCGGCCTCCTCGCCCTCCGGATCGCCCGGGCCGGGCTCATGGAGAACCGGCTCCGCGAACGCGCGGCGCTCCGGGCCACGCTCTGCTGGGACGAGGACCGGAAGTCCGAGGCCGAGTCGATCGGCGAGGCCATCCGCCGGAAGCCGGCGAGCGTCGCCTCGAAGCTGGAGGCGAGCGTCCAGGGCTGCACCTGGCTGATCGAACGCTGGGCCATCCTCGCGCGGATCGCCGAGCGTGACGGCGACTGGGGCGACCCCGAGCGGGCGCTCGCCTTCGACCTCCTCGGGGTGCCCGTCGAGTTGCGCGCGGGCCGGCCCGGCGAGATCATCGACGTCGACGGCACCGTCCTCGACCCGGGCCCCGCCTTCGTCGAGCTGGCCCGGGCGCAGTCCGCCCGCCTGATGGAGGTCCAGAAGACGCTCTTCCCGATCGACGACTTCGACCGCCAGAGCGCAGAGGCCGGCCTCGCCGAGGATCTCGGCGCCGCCGGTGCCCGGCTCCGGAAGTACGAGAACGCCCTCCAGCGCCGGCTCGCCCTCTACCTCGAAAAGCTCGCCGAGTGCCCCGCCGAGCTGGCACCGCCCGACGAACGGCCGATCGCGCCCGAACTCCGCAAGAAGCTCGACCGGACCGCCGAGGCGCCCGAGCCCTCCCGCCGCGAACTCCGGGCCGACCGCGTCGAACGCCGCCGAGAGGCCGCCGCCCGCAAGCTCGAACGCAGCCTCCGCTAGCCGGGCGCAAGCCCACCGAAATCCGACCGGGCGGACCGACCCTCGAAAGTCGGCCCGCTCGACCGCGCGCCCCGGCCCGGGAGACGACTTCGGGCCGTGCCATCGATCGAAAGATCGGCGAATTTCGCGGGAAAATGGGGCTTCTGGGGAGGTCTTGCGGGCTCGACCTCCGGACGATCGCCGGCCGTGAGGGGCTATTATTGGAAATTTGTAAATATTAAAATCTTTTTAATTTTTGGCATGAGGGGCGGATCGCGGAAGGAACCCAACCGCGGTTTGGGCCGGTTCCCCGGGCGTCTCCCGCGCGGTTCAGCCGGCCGGCAGGGCCAGCGGCGCCCGGCCGATCGGGGGGACCTCGGCCGATCCCTCGGAGGGCAGGGCGGGCATCCTCAGGACCGCGGCGACGCTGATCGAGACCATGACCAGCAGGACGACCAGGATGACCGGGCCGATCGGCGCGAGGGCCAGCGTCACGAGGACGACCGCGCCGCTGAGCCCGATCAGCTTGGCCTTCGAGGCCCAGCTCAGCGCCGAATGCCCCTCCCACTCCCGGAGGATCGGGCCGAGGAACACCGTCCGGCGGAGCCGCTCGTCGAGCCTGGGCGAGCAGCGGGCCAGGTAGTAGCTGGTCGCCAGCAGGAACGGGACCGTCGGGACGCCCGGGATCACCAGGCCGACCAGCGTCATCGCGAACGAGCCCCCGGCCAGGGCCCCGTATCGCCAGCGCCTCCAGGCCGACATCCCGGGACCTCCTCCCAGCGAACGCTCGACCCGGTCGAGCGTCCGGCCGTCGTCGGGCTCGCAGACGACGGCGATCCGGCCGGTCCAGGGGGAGACCCGGCAGCTCTCCACGCCCTCGACTTCGGCCAGCCCCCGGGCCGATCTCCGGCCGGTCGACGACCGCTGTCGGAGGAGTCGGACCCGTCCCGGCCGGTCCTCGTGCGTCTCCCAGACCGAGGTCCCGTCGCCCGACCGGTAGGCGGTGAGGGTCGACCAGCCCGGATCTCGCCGCCACCGGGGCAACCCGGGGTCGCCCGCCGACGTGGCGCGGACGGCGTCGGCGAACACGCCGGCCATGACCTCGCGGGCGGCCGAGCCGGGGTCGAAGTCGACCCGGCAGCTCGACGAATCCAGGTCGACCTCCGCCCTCACGACGCCCGGGCGGTCGCAGAGCGCCTCCAGGAGCCGGCGGGCGTAGCGCCGCCGGTCGCGATGGATGAGTCGAGGGTCGCTCACCCGGACCTGACCCGCCCGCTCGTCCAGTTCGATGTTCACGGGTCGATGATCTCCCGAGGAGGGGCCATGATCGAGGGTCGGGGTCGAGTCGCCGGCCCCTGTCATGATAATCCGGGACGACCGGGGAAGATACGGCGCCCCGGTCAGCCCTCCGGCGGGTCGGGCGAGGCGCCGGGGTGCCGCGCGGGGACGGTCAGGGAGAAGGTCGACCCGACCCCGGGCCGGCTCCGGACGTCGACCCGGCCTCCGAGGAGCTGGGCGAGCTTCCGGACCAGGGGCAGGCCCAGGCCGCTCCCCTGGACCAGGCGGCGGAGCGGACCCTCGACCTGGCCGAACTCCTCGAAGATCGATTCGAGGTGTCCCGGCTCGATCCCGACCCCGGTGTCGGAGACCGAGAAGACGACGGTCTCGTCCGGCCCCGGCTCGGCCTTGAGGCGGACCTCGCCCCGCTCGGTGAACTTCAGCGCGTTGGAGAGGAAGTTGTGGAGGGCCTTCGACAGCAGGGCCCCGTCGGTGGCGAGCGGAGGCAGCGCCTCGGGCTCCTCGAAGACCAGCGCGACCGGCGACCCGGGCGTCCGGAGCGGGTCGAGCCTGGCCCGAAGCGAGGCGAAAAGGCCGGGGACGTCGACCTCGGCGACGCGGACGATCTCGCGCCCGTCCTCGATCCGGGCCAGGTCCAGCAGGTCGTTCACCATCTCGTTGAGGTCGTGGGCGGCCAGGAGGATGAATCCGACCTGGCGCTCCTGCTCGGGCGAGAGGTCGCCGTCGGACCGGTCCAGGAGCAGCCTGGCCAGGCCGATGATCGAGCTGAGCGGCGTGCGCAGCTCGTGGCTCATGTTGGAGTAGAACCGGGTCTTCGCCTCGGCGGCCTGGCGGATCAGGTCGGCCCGCTCGTCGAGCTGGAGCCGGAGGGCGTGGAGGCCCCGGCCGGCCCGTTCCAGGTCGAGTCGGACCCGGTCCAGCTCGGCCTCGCGATCCCTGAGCGCGTCCAGGGCCCCGATCAGCTCGCGGTCCTGGCCGATCACCTCGTCGACCGGGCCCGATGGCCCGGGCGGCCCTCCGCCGAGGGTCGCCGGGTCGGGTTCCGGCCCCGGCACGGGGACGGCCCGGGCGATCGAGACGACGGCCCCGCCGTCCTCCGAGGGCGTGACCTCGACTGCGTCCGGCATCGGCCCGGCCCCGTCCGGTCGGGTGATCCCCGGCGGAGGGACGACCACCCGGACCGCCAGCGATCGATCGGGGTCGCCTTCGAGCCGGAACTCGACCGCGCAGCCGCCGGCCCCCCGGAGGGCTTCGAGGGCCATCTCGGCGACGCTCAGGCCCAGCCCGGCCCGGTCGCGGGGGTCGAAGCCCAGCCGGTCGGCGAGGTCGCGGGCCCGCCGCCTGGCCAGGACGACGTCCCGTTCCTCCCGGACCTCGGATCGCGACAGGGGGGCGTTCATGGTCAACTCCGGCCCTCCCCGGCGATATCCGGAGGGGACGCCTCCCGGTCGCCGGCCTTCGATCGTCGGCCCGAACGGGCGCCGCCCGGACGATCCGGGTCGCCCTACTCATCCCGGCCCCGGGCGGTTAACCTTGAACCCTTGAGGCCCGCCGACCCCGCGTCGACGACGTGGGAAGGTTAGCGTATTTCATGCCAACCGCCGGCGACCGCGATCAACATCGACTAACTTGAATCGGCGACGCGATCGGCCGGGGCCCGGCACGGCCATCGCCGAGGGACCACCGACCGCGACCCTCCCCGGGGGGCTCGTGTCCCGTCGCCGGGCCGGGAGCCAGGGGCCATTCCATGCCGATCCTGCCCGCCGAGCCCGACATGTTCCCCGACGACCTCTGGGACGGGGCGGCCTTCGCGGGCGACCCGTCGACGCGCTGGTACTGCCTGCACACGAAGCCTCGGCAGGAGAAGGCGACCGCCCGCGACCTCAGGGCCCGCCGGGTCCCGTTCTACCTGCCGCAGGTGGTCAAGGAGGACCGGACGCCGGCCGGCCGCAAGATCCGCTCGGTCCTGCCCCTCTTCGGCGGCTACCTCTTCCTCCACGGCGACGAGGC
This sequence comes from Planctomycetota bacterium, assembly GCA_021777685.1. Taxonomy (GTDB): domain Bacteria; phylum Planctomycetota; class Planctomycetia; order Isosphaerales; family Isosphaeraceae; genus Tundrisphaera. The sequence continues at coordinate 4,980 of JAJYDH010000383.1, forward strand.
CCGGCGGATCGAGGCTCTGAAGGGGAACCGGCTGGTGAGGATCCTGGAGGTCGCCGACCAGGAGGGGCTGGTCCGCGACCTCCGGCAGGTCCACCAGATGCTCCGGTCCGGCCTGGCGATCGAGCCCGAGCCCGCCGCGCCCGTCGGCGGCCGGGTCCGGATCGCCAGCGGCCCCCTGACCGGCCTGGAGGGGACGGTCGTCCGGAGGGGCAAGCGCGACCACTTCGTCGCGGTCGTCAAGATCCTCGGCCTGGGGGCGACCGTGGCCCTGGAGGACTGGCAGGTCGAGGTCCTGCCCGATTGAGAGCCTATCGAGGCTTCACCTCGACCCGGACCGGCACCTCCAGCGTCATCGGGGCCAGGCAAGCCTTATCGTCGCACGCCTGGGTCCGGACCCGGAGGGGGATCGTCGCCAAGCCGGCCGGGGCGTCGGGGGATAGCCGGACCCTGGCCACGGGCGCGGCGGCCTTCTCGAAGACCGCGACCTTCCCCGGCCCGCTCGCCGCGAGGACTTTCGACTCGCCGGCCGGGTAGCGCACGCCGACCAGCTCCGCGCTCGAGCCGGGGGCGAGGGTGACGACGGTCGGGATGACGTCGTCCGACCCGGCGGGGTTGGCGTAGATGTGGTAGCCGTCCTTGATGGTCAGGGCCAGCTCGACCTCGAACTCCTCGCCGGGCCCGACGGCATGCGCGAGGTTCCGGTGGCCTCCCTCTATGCGGACGACGGCGCGGCCTACCTGGCCCTCGCCGCCACCGAGGTCCTCACGGCGCTCCGCCTGCCCGCGAGCGAGGGGTGGCGCTCGGCGTACCAGAAGCTCCGTCGCAGGGCCTCGATGGACTTCCCGGTCGCCTCGGCCGCCGTCGCGCTGCACCTCGACGGACCGGTCGTCGACGGCTGCCGCATCGTCCTCGGGGCAGTGGCGTCGCATCCGCTCGAGGTCCCGAGCGCCGCCGACCTGCTGGTCGGCAGCGAGCTCGACGACGACGCCATCGACCGGGCGGCCACCGAGGCGGCGCGCCTTGCGAAGCCGCTGGACAACACCGACCTCAGCTTCCCATGGCGCAAGCGGATGGTGAAGGTGATCGTCGAGCGAGCCGTGCGCCAGGCGGCGGGGCGAGCATGACGGCGGCTGCCTGGCAGGGAAGGGGGCGGAGATGAGGGTCGACTCGGTCGTCGGGGCCCCGGCAGTGCCCGAGCAGTCGGCACCGAAGCCCAGCTGGTCCGACCTCTTCCGGGAGGTCGCCGGCACCGACGTCTGCGCCGGCTGTGGCGCCTGCGTCGTGGCCTGCCCACGCAAGGTGCTCGCCT
>JAJYDH010000384.1 GCA_021777685.1 Planctomycetota bacterium
GGAGCGGGAAATGGTGCTAACTTCGGCCCTGGAACGCGAGAAGCCCCGAAAAACCGTGCCATCATCGTGATGGACTACCCACTCGTATGGCGCCCGGAAAAAGGGGACTGGCACCCGGCCCGAGGCTGCTTTCCCCGATTCCAGAGCCGTTTCGGGGCCGGGAGCCAGTCCCCTTTTTCCTCGTCTGTACACAATCCGAGCGTTACCCGCTGTAAAGGCTCGCCAACCCTGCCATTGCCGTGGGAGACGACCGGAAGGGATATCTCGAACGAAATTCCTGGGACTTGCCGGTCGCATGATCCGGCCTATGATGGAAGTCTCGGCGAATTTTAACCCTGTCGGGTTGCGAAATGGTCGGTCGGGCGTTACCTTACGTCAACGAGCTTGGTCGTTTTGGAGGGCACTCGCCGTGCGCAAAGTTCAGATGGTGACCGACCGCGAACTGGAAATCCTCAAGGTCCTCTGGGCCCGGGGCCGGGCGAGCGTCCGCGAGGTCCAGGATGACCTGAACAAGTCGGCCGGGCCGGTGGCTTACAGCACGGTCCAGACGCTCCTCAACATCATGGAAGACAAGAAGGGGCTGGTCCGGCACGTCGTCGAGGGCCGGACCTTCATCTATATCCCGAAGAAGTCATCGGACCGGACGATCCGCGAGCTGACCAAACGGTTCCTCGACCGGGTCTTCGACGGGGCGGTCGACCGGATGATGGTGGCCCTGCTCGACACGAAGCCGACCAGCCCGGCCGACTTCGACCGGCTCCGGGCCATGATCGACGAGGCCCAGAAGCAGGCCGACGGGCGAGTCGAGGAGCCGGCCGGGACGGCCAACGAAGCCGGTTGATCGGGAAGCCGGACGGAATCCCCCGCCTCCGGCTCCCCTACGATCGGCCGTAAACCCCTCTTCGACAGTGACTTGAGGTCGGAATTCGGGACTGAAGACGATGTCCCATGCCCTCGACCGGCTGGGCGAAGCCCTGCTCGACGCCAGTCTGGCGGCCGTCGCCATCTCCGGCCTCGTGGTCCTGGCAATGGTCCAGTGCCGCCAGCCGTCCCGTCGGCTCGGCTGGGCCAGGGCGGGGCTGGTCTCGACCCTCGCATTGCTCCCGCTCGCGGCGTTGAACCCTGTCCCTCGGATCGACGTCCGGGAGCGGTTCTGGTCGCTCCTGCCGATCGGTCTGGAAGGCTCGCCGCCGGCTCGGACCCTCGCGGGTGGCGAGGTGAAACCGCCGAGACTCGACCGGCACCCCGGAAGGTCCGAAGCTTCGCCCGCTCAACCCGTGGTGGGCGGCGAGCCGATTTCGACCCTGCGCTGGCCGCGGCAAGTCGCCCGGGGGATGGTCGTCTGCTATCTGGCCGGGGCTTCGCTCGGGGTGGGATGGATCTGGCTCGGACTCTGGGGCTCGGCCTGGCTCGTCCGTCGGGCTCGAGCCCCCTCGAAGGAGGCGTTCGCGCATTGCGCCGCTCTCCCGTTCGAAGGTCGGGCGCGGAGGCCCGGACTCCGGGTCTCGGATCGGGTCAGCCGCTCGGTGCTGGTGGGGATCGTCCGGCCGACGATCCTGATCCCGGCGGCTCTCGACGGGCCCGGATCTGCCGAGCGGCTCCGGCTCAGCCTGCTCCACGAGTTAGCCCACGCCGAGGGCGCCGATCATCGGTTCGGGCCGGCCGCGTCCCTGGCCGTGGCGATCTGGTTCTTCCTCCCGTCGCTCTGGTGGATCAGGGGACAGATGAAGCTCGACCAGGAATTTCTCGCCGATCGGCGGGCGGTCGCGCATTTCGGGACGATTGGGTGTTATGCGTCGTCGCTGGTCGAGCTGGCGGCGGCCCTATCTTCGGCCGACGGCCGATCCGACCGGGCCTCGACCGGATCGGCCTCGTCCTCCGGGCCAGGATCGGCCTCGGCGCTCTTCCAGCGGGTGCTCATGCTGGTCCGATGCCCGTTCGCGATCGAGGGCCGATCGCCGGCCTGGTGGCGGTGGTCGACCGCGATGACGCTCGCCCTGGCCACGCTCTCGGCCTCCTGCCTGACCCTCCGAGGGCTCGCCGGCCGGTCGCCCTCGCCGGTCCCGGAGGTCGAGCGGGAGGATGCCCCGCGCTCGATCCGGTTCCCCCAGCTCTCGATCGCCCCCCGAGAGCATGACGACCGGCCGTTCGACCTCCGCCTCCGCCTGCCCACGCAATTCTCCCTCTCCTTCGAGGTGATGGCCGAGCCGACCGACCTATCGCGCCTCGAAGTCCTCGGCCATCCCCTCGGCCCGGTCGTCGAACTCGATCCCGCCCGCCCGGTCTATCGACTCTGGCACCGCGTCCAAATCCGCCGGGCCGGGTCGAGCGAGGTCGTCCTGGTCGACGATCGACCGGTACTCGAGGGGGCCAGGCCGCCCAACGCCGCCTCCTGGCTCACCATCCGCCCCTTGCCCGGACAATCCACCCGGATCCGAGAGCTCGAGTTGTCCTGGTGACGTCCCCCACCCCTCGCCCGACCTTTCGTGATACCGGGCGATCGCCCGTGTAACCCCGCGATCGACCACGGGATGGCGCACACTACCGCTATCTCGTTTTCTATTTTTGAACACTCGCGTTGCCATGAAACGACGCGGGCGACGAGATAGTATTTAATACTTTGTGGATTTTCCTGGGCGAATTGACAGGTCCCCCACCCCCTCTGCAGGATGGTTCATACCCCCTCGGTCACTCCCCCATCCGTTCCGCCGGTCGAAACTTTCCACGATCGCGTTTCTACATCTTGAGATGTCCAGGAGAGTTCGTTGAAAGACCTTTTTCGGCAACGTGGCCGCGTGCGCCGCGTCGTTCGCTCCGCATCCCCGAGGTTCGAATCGCTCGAGACACGCCGGATGCTGACGGCGGGCCCTCTCGGGCTGAATCTTGACGGAAGTATCGAATATGTGGATGCAATAAAGGACTCGATCACCTGGACGCCCGTGCCCGGCTCCACGACGCTCACGCGCGATGCCAACGGGTGGCCCACCTCCGACGTCAGCCTCGATGTTCCGGTCATCGACACTCTTGGCGGTACCTATTCGCTCTCGTTCCAGGGGAAGGCAACGGTCGCGCCGATCAGTTGGTGGCCGCATTTCACGGTGCAAAACCAGGTCTACAACGCCTCCACGAACACCACGACCGCCCAGCTCGTGCAACAGCCGGGCGACTGGACATGGGTGGGGATGGTGATCGACTTCACCAACACAGTCAACCCCGCCAGCTCCACCGGGGCGGGGGTGAGCGACATCAAGCTGATCAGGCCCGGCTACGACCCGAATACGACCCAGATCTTCACCAACCAGTTCCTCGCCGCGCTCAAGCCGTTCGGCACGCTCCGATATCTGAACCTCGACAACGCCAACAATTACCCGGCCGTCACCGGGTCCAACGGCCTGCTCCAGACGGTCGAGTGGTCGCAGCGGAGGCTGCCCAGCTATGCCTCCCAGGTCGACAACGCCAATCCCAATGGAGAGTCCTGGGAATACATGATCGCGCTGGCTAACGCGACCAACACCGACATGTGGATCAACATTCCCGGTCCGGCCAGCGACGACTACGTGACCCAGCTCGCCAACCTGATCAAGAATGGTGACACCGTCGACGGGGTGACGTACGCTGGGCTCAACCCGAATCTGAAGGTCTACGTCGAATATTCCAACGAGGTCTGGGGCGGGATCAACACGCCCTACGTCTACAACAACGACGCGGCCGTGCAGGCCGTCGCGCAGGGCGACACGGCGATCGACAGCGACGGGACAACCGACCCGAACGTCCTGGGGGGGCGCTATTACCTCCAGCGCACGATGCAGATCACCAACATCTTCCGGAGCGTCTTCGGGGCCGACCCGTCGTATTCGAAGATCCGTCCGGTCCTGGGCTGGCAGGAGCAGAACTGGCAATATTACACTCAGAATCTCGCCTGGTTCCAGAAGACCTTCGGGGCGCCCTCCCAGTACTTCTACGGGATGGGCAATGCCATCTACGTGTCGCCGACGGACTATTCCTCGGTCGACAACCTGTTCGCCTCGCTCGACTCCCAACTTCCCCAGATGCAGGCGTCCTTCGATGCCTACACCGCCATCGCGACCTATTACGGGCTGAAGAACGTCGCGTATGAGGGGGGGCCGGCGCTTGTGAACGGCACGACGACCGGCGGGCAGGTCGCGGTGGCCGCGTCGGGCGACCCTCGGATGGAGGGCTTCGTCGACACCCTCTACACGGACTGGTATGCCGCGGGGGGCGACGTGGCTGACTTCTTCGACGGCCCGTACGGCTCCTGGACGGCGCCCCAGTTCGGCATCTGGGATGCGGCCCAGAACTCCCAGGCCGCGGACCCGTCGGCCTCGCCGAAGTATCAGGGTCTCGTCGACGTCTCGAATGCCGCACCCCCGGCGGTCGTCGCCGGCGTGCCGGTCTCCGCAACCGCCCCGACCAGCCTCTCAACCGGCACCGATTACCTCGGTGAGCCCTTCTCGGCCCCATCGACCGGCCAGACCAACCTCTGGCTGCTGAACGTGCCCACGGCCGGGACCTACGACCTTTCGATGTCGACGGCGCCCGACGGGGATTTCGCCGCGAAGTTCGCGCCGGGCTCGGTCGAGATCTCGATCGACGACCAGACCCCGACCGGCCCGTTCGCCGTCGCGGCGAACGGGACATTCAGCCTGGGTCAGATCCAGCTCCATGCCGGTCTCAACACCCTGGGCTTCATCACGGTCCATGGGGCCTTCGACCCGTCATATCCATCATTCGCTTATCATTTCTCGTTCCAGCCGACGGCATTGACGATCTTGCCGCTTGTCCAGAACGTCGCGGCGGGAGGCGCCGGATACTCGGAGTCGGGTAGCTGGACCAATCAGGGTGCCGAACATGAGGCCGCGCCCGGCGGCGCGACCTCGACGGCGACCTATACGTTCAACGTCACCCCCGGGCTCTACCAGGTCTCCGCGGACTGGATCGCCGGGCCCGATCGCGCGGCCGACACTCCGTTCACGATCCTCGACGGCTCCAACTCGCTGGGCACCGTCCCGGTCAACCAGCAGCTCTCGCCCGTCGGCTTCAACGACGGGACCACGACCTGGCAGAACATCGGCGGCACGGTGACCGTGCTCGGGAGCACGCTGACCGTCCGGATCGCCAACGCCCCCGACGGCAAGGCCGAGGCGGAGTCGATCCGGATTCAGCACCTGCAAGCCACGCCGTCGGCCCAGGTTGGATACAGCTTCGGGTCCAACTTCACGAGCGTCGGGCCCTGGAATTTCACGGGAACCTCGAACACGAATCCTCTAGCCGGCGCATTGGCGGTCGCCTCGGGCAACCCGACCGCCACGACGACCTGGACCTTCCAGGTCACGCCCGGAGTCTACAAGATCTCGTCCATCTGGCCGGGGGGGACCGGCTTCGCCCCCGACGCATCCTACACGATTCTCAACGGGGCGAGCGTCCTCGCCACCGTCCGGGTCAATCAGGGCGTCGCGGCGGTCGGTTACAACGACGGGTCCGTCACCTGGCAGGATCTCGGAGGCCCCTACACGATCACCGGGACGACCTTGACCGTCAGCCTCTCCGGCGCATCCGACGGAATGGTCGAAGCCCAGGGCCTCCGCATCCAGTTGCTGCCCAATAGCGTCACCTCGCCGCCTCCGCCTCCGCCTCCGCCTCCCCCGCCGGCCGGGGTGGTGATCAACAACGACACTCCGGGGTACTCGCAGAGCCCGGCGTCGGCCTGGCAGCTCTGGACCAACCAGGGTTACGGCAACAACGTCGAGGAGGCGTCGGCCGGCAGCGGGTCGGCCAAGGCCGACTGGACCTTCTCCGGCCTGGCCCCGGGCAACTACCAGGTGATGGTCACGTACCCGACCAACTGGAACCGTGCGACCAACGCGCCGTTCACGATCTTCGACGGGACGACGGCGCTGGGGACGGTGGCGGTGAACGAGCAGCGCACGCCCGCCGGCGCGGTGGACGCCTCGGGCAACCCCTGGCTGCCGCTGGGCGTGGTGACGATCGGCGGTTCGTCGCTGACGGTGGAGCTTTCGAACCTGGCCAACGGCTACGTCGAGGCCGACGCGGTGCGGATCGTCCCGACCACCGCCGCCTCGACGCCGCTGCCCGCGCCGACCTCGACGGCCCCGCCGACCTCGCCGACCTCGCCGGCCCCGCCGACCTCGCCGCCGGCCGGGGTGGTGATCAACAACGACACTCCGGGGTACTCGCAGAGCCCGGCGTCGGCCTGGCAGCTCTGGACCAACCAGGGTTACGGCAACAACGTCG
>JAJYDH010000385.1 GCA_021777685.1 Planctomycetota bacterium
GGCAAGGTCCCCTACAACCCCCGGCCGTTCCTCCGCGCGAGGATGCCCGCGTTCCCGACCCGGGCCGAGGGGCTCGCCGCCGGCCTGGCCCTGGAGCACGGCTACCCCGCCGTCAGCCCGCCCGACCCGGCGCCCGACCTCGCCCTGGTCCCGGTCGCCAAGCAGCTCGTCAGGAACACCGGGCTGAACTGCGTGAGCTGCCACAACATCGGCAAGGTCGCCGCCGTCGGCGTCTTCGAGGCCCCCGGCATCAACTTCATGAGGACGAAGGAACGGCTCCGCCGCGACTACTACGAGCGCTGGCTCCGCTCGCCGATGCGGGTCGAGCCCGAGACCAAGATGCCCACCTACTTCAACAACGAGAATTCCCCCCTGGCCACGATCCTCGACGGCAAGTCCGAGAGGCAGATGGACGCCCTCTGGAACTACATCCTCCAGGGCGAGACCATCGAGCCCCCGGGAAACTGACCGCCAAGACGAAGCCAACCCCGCCCGCCACGCCTGCGCCCCCGGGGGCCAGCCCGCCCCCGGGACGCCGACATTGCCGTGCGCAAGACGAACCCAATCGATCCCGAACCGCTTCCAAAGATTCAAGTTCCGATCCCGCGAAGCCAATCCTGCCGTCCGTCGACAACACGAACCCACCGTCCCTCCGCGCGCTCGCGACACCGTGGCAAAAGACGAACCCAATCCGACGTCGCCCGGGTTCCGATCGGCCCGGGCATCCCTCCCGTTTACTATCGCGATCCGGGCGATCCGAAAACATACAAACCCGCCCAGATTCACCCGGGCCGCCCGTCGCACGGAATCCCTCTGAGATTGCCAATCCGCTTGATCCGTTGAAATGGGGCCGTTACCATCACAGGCATCCCATTTTGCTCAGACTCCGTCGATCGACGATGACGACCGGATCTGCCTCGGCCTCGGGCCTGGGTGGGTTCGTTCTTCCTCATTTCACGGCGAGGGGTGCGTCATGGCGATCGTCGACGGGGCGGGCTTTGTGGCGGTCGGGGCCGGGCGAGATGATCGGAGCCGGAGAGTCCGACGGGCCCGGCCCCTCGCCGAACTCCTGGAGGGCCGCCAGCTCCTGGCCACGATCACCGTGACCTCCGCAGGCGACGCCAATGGGGCGGACGGCTCCGGCACGCTCTCGCTGCACCAGGCGATCGAGATCGCCAACGGGACCTTGCCGGTGTCCTCGCTCACCGCGAGCCAGGCGAGCCTGGTCGTCGGCGCCCTGTCCACGCCCAACACGATCGACTTCGCCATCCCGGGAACCGGCCCGTTCGTCATCGAGCCGATCTCCGGGCTGCCGGCGATCACCAGCCCGGTGGTCATCGACGGCTACTCGCAGCCCGGGGCCTCCCCCAACACCAACGGGCCCGATCAGGCCGACAACGCGCACCTGCTGATCGAGCTGTATCTCCCGTTCCCCTACGGATTCAAGCCGATCCTGCACCTTGCGACCTCGGGCAGCACCGTGCAAGGGCTGTCATTCGTCGGGCTCCAGGACGGGATCTTCATCGAGGGCCAGGGGGGTGACGTGGTCCGCGGGAATTTCATCGGCACCGCGCTGACCGGTGCACCGCCGGAGCATCTCAATCGCGGCGTCAACGCCCTGGCCGACGCCAACACCATCGGAGGGACGACGCCGGCCGCGCGCAACGTCATCGCCGGGGTGCTGATCGCCGGCTCGGGGAACGTGGTGGCGGGGAACTTCATCGGCACCGACCCCACCGGCACCAACCCGTCGCCCAATTCCATCGGCATTCAGGTCGCCGGCGATTCCAACATCATCGGGGGGACGACTCCGGCCGCGCGCAACGTCATCTCTGGCAACGACCAAGGCCCGGGGATTGCCGGCACGGGGAACGTGGTGGAGGGGAACTTCATCGGCACCGACCCCACCGGCACCAAGGCCGTACCCTTTAGCCTGGGCCTCATCCTGGCCGGCCGGTCCAACACGCTCGGCGGGACGATGGCGGCCGCGCGTAATGTCATCTCCGGCAACACCAATTACGGCGTCAACCTCGGAGGCACGGGGAACGTGGTGGCGGGGAACTTCATCGGCACCGACCCCACCGGCAACAACTCGCTGCCCAATGGCCAGGCGGGACTCGTCATCTCGGGGACGGATTCCGGCACGGTCGGCGGGACGGCCGCCGGCGCCGGCAACGTCATCTCCGGCAACCTGAAAGATGGAATCAACATTAGTTTCGCCAGCCATTATCCCCCATTCACCCTGATTCCGTCGTCCAGCATCGATCTCGCGGGCAACTTCATCGGCACCGACCCGACCGGCACGATCCCCCTCCCGAACGCCGGCGATGGGATCTCGATCGACGGTGGTATGAATATCACGATCGGCGGGACGGCGGCGGGCGCGGGAAACGTCATCGCCTTCAACGGCAAGGCCGGCGTCGACATCCCGGCCGCGAGCCCGTCCCTGCTCGCCTACTTCAACAACGTCGGCAACCTGATCTCCGGCAACTCGATCTTCGCCAACGTCGGCCTGGGGATCGACCTGGGCGACGACGGCGTGAATGACAACAACCCGGCCGGATCGCCCACCGGGCCCAACCTCCTCCAGCCCTATCCGGTGCTCACCTCGGCCTCAATCGGGGCGAACGGGACGGCGATCGCGGGCACTCTCGACGCCGCCCCCTCGACCTCATACACCGTCGAGTTCTTCTCCAATCCGGTCGCCGACCCCTCCGGATTCGGCCAGGGGAAGACCTACCTCGGCTCGACGGTCGTCACGACCGACGCGTCGGCCCGCGCCTCGTTCACCTTCGCCGCGCCGACGGTTCCCCCGGGCCAGGCCATCTCGGCCACGGCGACCGACCCGAACGGTAACACCTCCGAGTTCGCCCGCGACGTCACCTCGGCCATCATGCCGCCCACCGTCAGTCCGACGTCGACGACGCTCATCGGCCCGTCCGCCCCCTCCGCGTTCGGCCGGCCCGTCACCTTCGCCGCCGTCGTGACCACCTCCCCGGGGGTGGTCCCCACCGGATACGTCCTCTTCGGCTCGGCGGGCGTCATCCTCGGCGAGGCCCCGCTCAACGCCTCGGGCGTGGCCGTCTTCATCACCGACCAGCTCCCGCCGGGCGTCGACGTCGTCGCGGCGGCCTACCTCGGCGACCGGTCGAACGCCGTCAGCCTGTCGAACTACGTGGCCGCCCCCGTCACGCCGACGGCCCCCTTGACGGTCCTGTTCGGCCCGACCGCCGCGAGCCCGGCCGGACAGCCCGCCACTCTCGGCGTCGTCATCCTCCCGAGGATACCCGGCGCCGTCCCGACCGGGACGGTCGCCTTCTTCGAGGGCGGGGCCCTGCTCGGCGAGGCGCCGGTCGAGCCCAACGCCGGGGCAGTGCTCATCACCGACGCCATCCCGGCCGGCGACCACATCGTCGTGGCGCTCTACCTCGGCGACACCATCTACACCCCCAGCCTATCCAACTACGTGAGCGTCCGCGTCCTGCCGGCGGGCGCCCCCGCCGCCAGGGCGCGAGCGACCCGGGCGACGGCCGTCCCCGCCCATCCCTCCGGGCCGAAGCTCGCGGCCCCCGCCCGAAAGGGGCGATAACGCGATCCCGGGTCGCTCCGGTCGGGCGGGTGAGCGGCAGCGAGACCTGCCCGACCTCCCTCCGGGGCGAGGCCGTCGAGCCGCCAGGGAACCGATCGTCGAGACGAACCCAATCCCGCCCGAACCCGATCCGTCATCGCGGCTTGGGTCCCGCGAGGCCGGCCCATCCGGCCGCCTGAAAGACGGACCCGACGGCCCAGACTCGCGACCAGGGTCGGACGGCCAAGACGAATGCAGGACGGCCCTTGGCCGGACCCGGGCGACTCTCACATCTCGCCCAAGATACCATCGCATTGCGGGCCATGCCCAAAACATGCGATTCTGAAAAAGCCGCACGAATCGACAAATCGAAAGAATGCGACTGCAAATTCACACTTTTCATTGCAAGGCCCCGTTTTGCCCACTAATATTTTTTGGCGACCTATTTTACTCAGAACCCGCCAACCACGACATTGGCCGGTTCCGCCCCGGCTCGAGTCGCCGGGGAGATCGCGTCTCATGTCCCCGCGAGGAAGATCATGGCTAACGGCGAAAGATGCGGCTTCGGGGCCGGTAGAAGCGGGCGAGGTCGGCGGGGCCGATTGTTAGCCGAGCTGCTGGAAACTCGCCATCTCTTATCGACGATCACGGTGACATCGGCCGGCGACGCCGACGGGGCCGACGGGAGCAACACGCTCTCGCTCCGCCAGGCCATCGAGGTCTCCAACGGCACGCTGGCGGTGTCCACGCTCACCCCGGCGCAGCAGGGATTGGTCGTCGGCGCCCTGTCCAATCCCAATACGATCGACTTCAACATCCCCGGCACCGGGCCATTCATCATCGAGCCGGCCTCCGCCCTGCCGGCGATCATCGCCCCGGCGGTCGTCGACGGCTACTCCCAGCCCGGCGCCCGCCCTGACACCAACGGGCCCCGGCAGGGGGACAACGCGGCCCTGGAGATCGAGCTGAACGGCACCCTGGCCGGGCCCGGGGCGTCGGGCCTGGACCTCACGACCGGCGGCATCCTGAGGCTCAACTCCACGGTGCGGGGCCTGGCGATCGGCGGGTTCAGCGGCGCCGGCCTGTCGATCGGCGTCGGGGACGTGGTGGAGGGCAACTTCATCGGCACCGACATCACCGGCACGAAGGCCCTCCCCAATGCAATCGGGATCAATCCGACCACTTCTAACTACGGCACCAAAGCGATCTACGACACGATCGGCGGGACGGCCGCCGGCGCCGGCAATATCATCTCAGGCAACGCCGGCGATGGCCTGATCCTCGGCAGCGATAGTCTGGTGGAGAGCAACTTCATCGGCACCGACGCCACCGGCGCCAGGCCGCTTCCCAATGGCCGCGGCATCGCTCCCACTGGCGGGACATCTGGACTCGGCGGCAACGATACGATCGGCGGGACGGCCGCCGGCGCCGGCAACGTCATCTCCGGCAACGCCGGCGATGGGTTGGCCCTCGGCCCCGCGAGCCTGGTCGAGGGGAACTTCATCGGCACCGACGTCACGGGCACCAGGCCGCCGCCCAATGGCGGAGACGGCATCCGAGTCTCGGGCACCTTCGCCGATGGTTACAGCGAGGTCTCCGGTAACGACACGATCGGCGGGACGGCCGCCGGCGCCGGCAACGTCATCTCCGGCAACGCCGGCGATGGGTTGGCCCTCGGCCCCGCGAGTTTGGTCGAGGGGAATTTCATCGGCACCGACCTGGTCGGGGCCCATTCCCTCCCCAATGGCGGCGATGGTATCGACGTCGTCCCGCCCGGCGACCTACCCGGAGCGATCGACATGATCGGCGGGACGGCCGCCGGGGCGGCAAACGTCATCGCCTTCAATGGCGGATCGGGCGTCAACGTCGCCGGCCGGAATCTCTCCAACTCCTTGACCGGGCATGCCACCGTCTCCGCCAACGCGATCTTCGCCAACAAGGCCCTGGGGATCGACCTCGGCGGCGACGGCGTCACCCCCAACAACCCGGCCGGATCGCCCACGGGCCCCAACCTCCTCCAGCCTTACCCCGTCATCACATCGGCCATCCCGAACGGCCTCGCGACGTCGATCTCCGCGACCCTCGACGCGACCCCCTTCACCTCGTATACCGTCGAGTTTTTCTTCAACTCCGCCCCGGACCCATCCGGATATGGCCAGGGGCAGGCCTATCTCGGCACGACCGTCGCGACCACCGACGTCACGGGCCACGCCGCCTTCACCCTCACGGTCCCCTCCAACCTCCTCGGAGACGTCATCTCCGCCACGGCGACCGACCCCAAGGGCAACACCTCCGAGTTCGCCCGCGACGTCACGGCCGGGCCGATGGTCCCCTCGACCACCACCCTGATCGGCCCGTCCGCCGCCGCCGTCTTCGGCCATGCCGTCACCTTCGCCGCCGTCGTCGCCTCGACCTCGGGCGTCGTCCCGACCGGGATGGTCGCCTTCGGCGCGGGCGGCGTCTACCTCGGCGAGGCCCCGCTGAACTCGGCCGGCGTGGCCGTCTTCATCACCAACCGGCTCCCCCTGGGCTCCGACGTCGTCGAGGCGCTCTATCTCGGCGACCCGGCCAGCTCGATCAGCCTGTCCAACTTCGTCTCGGTGACCATCCAGCCCATCTCGCCCCTCACCTCGCTGATCGGCCGGACGTCGCCCGGGGTGCTCGGACGGGACCTCACCTTCGCCGCGATCGTCTCGCC
>JAJYDH010000386.1 GCA_021777685.1 Planctomycetota bacterium
GCCGATCCCGACGCGGGTCGGCTTCCCCTCATCGGTCGGCATCAGGAGATCGCTTCCCATCGTCGAGCGTCAATCCCCGGGAACGTCGCCAGATGTCCGACGTTGGACGTGGCGATGGTCACGACATCTCCCCTGGCCCCGATCGTGGCCGCGACCCCGGCAAGGATGGCATCGCCGTCGAGGGCATGGGGATCGGCGGTCGGTCGCCCGGCGGATCGGACAAGGGCCCAGAATTCGTCCGCCTTTTGCCAGGCATCGGGGGTCACAGGGGCCCGTCCGAATACCTTCAAGAGGTCGCCCAGTCGCGTGAGTTTGACGGTCGCCCCCGCACGGATCATCTCCCGACGGGCCTCATAGACCGTCACATCCGGGAGGACGACGGACGTTTTGATCGCGATCATCCGGTAGATCCACGCCCGACAATCGGCAACCTCCTGAATCATCGGCGACGAACACAATAACCCGATGATCCCCGTGTCGAGCGGAACATATCGCTTCACCGGTCGTACAGCTCCTTGAAAAGAGGCCGCTCGGGTCGTTCCGCGTCGATCGCTCGCCAGAATGCCTCATCCGAGCCGGGAGGATCGTCGGGGATCGCGGCCATCGCTTCGAGTGCGAGCTTCAGCGACTCGAGCGTCGCACGCATCTCCTCCTCAGTCGGGGGGATGATATGGCCATGCTCGTCGAACCGGAGCCGGGGTCCCATCGGGATATTCGGAGACTCCTGGCTCGGATTCGTTCGGGGGGTCTCCCCGGCCCGGTCTTCGGCCGGGGCTTCGGAATCCTTCGGGATCGGCGTCATGATCGGTCCCTCCGTTGCATCTTCGAGGATGCCTCGACTCGCGGTCAGACCTTCCCTTCCTTCGCCGCCTCGACGGCCCGGCCGGGAGAGCCCATCGCATTATAGCCGCAGTCGACGTGCATGATCTCGCCGGTGATCCCGCTGGCGAGGTCCGAGAGCAGGAACATCCCGGCGGAGCCGACCTCCTCGCGGGTGATATTCCGGCCGAGGGGCGAGACGGCCTCGTAGAGCCCGGCGAGCTTGTCGGAGTCGCCCACGGCGGAGGCGGCCAGGGTCTTCACCGGCCCGGCCGAGAGGCCATTGACGCGGATGTTCTTCGGCCCGAGGTCGTAGGCCAGGTACTTCACCGCCGCGTCGAGCGCCGCCTTGCAGACGCCCATCAGGTTGTAGCCCGAGACGACCTTCTCGCCGCCGTAATACGTCAGGGTCTCGATCGCGCCGCCGTTGGGCATGACCTCGGCGGCGTGGCGCGAGACGCTCGCCAGCGAGTAGACGCTGATGTCCATCGCCGTCTTGAAGCCCTCGCGGCTGGACTGGGCGAACGGCTTCTTGAGATCCTCGATCGGCGCGTAGGCGATCGAGTGGAGGACGAAGTCGAGCGACCCGTAGACCTCGCCGGCCTGCTGGAAGACCCGGGCGATGTCCTCGTCCTTCTGGACGTCGCACGGGGTGATGAGCTTCGCGCCGATCGGGTCGGCGAGCTTGCGGACTCGACGTTCCATCTTGTCGCCCGGCAGGTGGGTGAAGCCCACTTCGGCGCCCTCGTCCAGCAACTTGCGGGTGATCGCCCAGGCGATGCTGAAGTCGTTGGCGACCCCGAAGACCATCCCCTTCTTGCCCGTGAACAAGCCCATCGATGCGATCCTTCCCGGCCTCTCCGAGGCTCGATCCAACGTGTTTCGCGGCCCGAGGTTCGTTCCCCTCGCGATTCGCCCGAGGATAGCGTCGAGGGGCGCCCGGCTCAACCTCACTCTAGGGCTTCGTCGCGGGGTTTGTCGCGGCCGGCCGGTCGCGAGGCGCTTCGAGCGGCAGGGCGAACGCATTCAGCTCCTGATCGAGGGCCGACCTGGCCTGTCCCAGCGCCTTCTTCGTCGCCGCGCCCATGTTCAGGCTCCGGCGCTTCATCTCGGGCGGGATGTCGCCGAACCCGAGCGACTCGATCACGCCGAAGGCCGCCTTGACCTGCGGATCGTCCGCGAGCCCGTCCCCCGCGTCGGGCGGCAGGTCGTCGGGCCGGACCGTGGACGATCGGACGATGGCCTGAATCCAGCGATCACCGTCAACCCGGACCCAGAGGGTCGTCTCGACCGCGACGCTCGCCAGGTCGGGGGACAGTTCGAGTCGGGTCACGACGGCGCCGACCCTCCCCTGCCCCGCCAGGTCGCGAAGTCGGGCCGGGAGCGGGTCGACCTGGGCCTCGCCGAGCAATTCCTTGAGGCCGGCCAACGCGGCATTCAGGCTCGCGGCGGCGGGGGGTGCCTGGCCCGGCGCGGGTTCCGGGATGACGAGGCCCTGATAGCGGAGGAGCCGGCCCCCCTCGTCGTTGACGATCTCGGTGGCCGCCCGGCGGACCAGCCACCGAGGGGTGTTCTCCGACTGCGGCGGCAGGAGCGCGTCGACCGAGACGGGCGTGTCGGCGTTCGGGGCAAATCCCCGCCCTTCCAACGCTTGCGCGAGGTCGTCCGTGGTCATCGACTCGACGTCCGGGAAGTTCGAGAGCCAGCCCAGCCGGAGCATGCGCTTCGACCGACGGGGACGCGCCGAGATCATCTTGACATCGGATCGGCTCAGGGTGACGGCCATCAAGGCGGATTTCCCGACCGCCGTGGGGTCGGCGAGCCGCGCCAGCTCGGCGTCGATCCAGGGGGTGATCCGATCGCCCGCCGCGACAGGGGGCCGATCGCGCCGCCAGGCTTCGAGACGCTGCCGTCTGAGCGCGACGGCCTGCCGGACGGCCGGCGCCTCGGCCTTCTCCCAGGCGGCGAGCCGATCCGGCAGGTTCTTCTCGGCCCAATCGCGCCGGACCAGGATCGTCATCGGCGAGCCATTACGCCGCGGTGTCTCCGCGATCTGGCCGAGGATGACCTTCCCATCCTTGAGGGTGATGGCATCCGCCGCCGAGTTCGCGGGGGCCGGCGCGAGGCCGATTGTCGCAAACCCGACGATCCAGGCGAATGCGGCCATGACGCCCCCTCTCGAAGAATCTCGACCCCTGGGAAGGACTCGACCGGCGCATTAAGATCGGTCTGGTGTCCGCACGCCGGAACATCCATCATCTTACGCGTGTCGCGCTTTGTTGTCTCGGGGAGGATTCGGCCGATGGCGCGAATTCGATGGGTCGAGGAGCGGGAGGCGACCGGAGAGATCGCCGACGTTTACGCCGCCTGGCTGGCCGCGAACCCCGGCCGCGAGCAGATCCCGGGCATCCTCAAATGCCTGAGCCTCCGCCCCGAGCTTTTCCGGGGGATGGACGAGGTCTCGGGGCAGGTCCACTTCCGCGAAGGACATCTGACGCGACGGGTCAAGGAGATGATCGCGACCTACGTCTCGGCCCTGAACCGGTGCCACTACTGAATCGGCAGTCACGCCTTCTTCCTGCGGTCGCAGGACCCCAACCCCGAGCTGCACACCTGCCTGGCCCGCGCCGACCTCGACGCGGCGCCCATGGCCGAGGCCGAGCGCGCCCTGCTCGACTTCGTCGGCCTGGTGACCCGCCACGCCTACAGGACGACGGACGAGGACGTCGAGAAGCTCAGGACGCTCGGCTGGACCGACCCGCAGATTGCCGAATGCGTCTACATCACCGCCCTGTTCGCGTTCTTCAACCGGGTGGCCGACGCCTTCGGGCTGGATGACCCGAATTACTTCGAGAACCCGCCCCCTCGCGGCGGCGATCCGGCCGAGCCGTCATGACCCGACGGATCGCTCGATCGGACGGGGTCCGGATGCTAGGATGAAATGGGATCGAGCGAGGTCCACCATCCTCCCTCGCGTCCGAAGGCCGATGGGGTAAGAACGATGGCCACCAAGACAGTCCGTCCGAAGGCCGATCCGACCAACATCCTCCGTGGCGTCGACTGGGACAGCTATGTCCGGATGCGGAATCACCCGGGCAACGGGCATCTCCGGATGTCCTACCTCGACGGGACCCTGATCCTCGTGTCACCTCAATTTATCCACGACCGTTACGGCTGGCGTATCGCTTTGATGATCGCCGAGATCTGTGAGGCGCTTGGCATCCCCTCGCAATGCACGGTCTCGACGACACTCCAGCGCAAGGGGCCAGGCCCTCGGAGAGGAAGCGCGAAGGAACCCGATTTCGGCTTCTACTTCCGAGACAACGAGCCCAGGATGCGTAAGAAAGATTCTATCGTCCTGGAGGTCGACCCGCCGCCCGACCTGGCCATCGAGGTCGACAACAAGGCCGACTCTTCGAAGGCCCTGGCACTCTACGCTCGGATCGGCGTGCCCGAGGTCTGGCGATATAAGGCCAGGACGAAGACCGTGTGGTTCGGCCACCTGGTCGGCGACGGGTATGAGAGCATCGGTCATAGCCTGAACCTACCGAGGTTGACTCCCTCCCTGGTCCTCCTGGCCCTGGATCGGATCGACGAGATCGGAGAGTCGGCCGCCAAGCCCTGGCTCCGCGACTGGGCGCGGGGCCTGCCCGATCCGGCCGCTTGAATTCGTTTCAAATCATGATCGACCTCCGGCCCCTCGGCGATCGCGCGTTCGTGGCCCGTTTCGCTTTCGAAACCGAGGCCCGGCGCTGGGCCGATGCGGTCCGCTCGCGGGCGATCCCCGGCGTGGTCGACGTGGCCGTGGCCTATGCCTCGGCCGCCGTCTTCGCCGATCCGGACTCGGTCGACCTCGGGGTCCTCGAAAAGACGCTCCGCTCCGTCGAACCGATCGAGGGTGACGGGTCGATCGGGCGACTGATTTGCCTGCCGGTCCTCTACGAAGGCGAGGATCTGGCCGAGGTCGCCGGGCTCGTCAATCTGACGGAAGCCGAAGTCATCCAGGGGCATTCGAGCCGGGATTACGAGGTCTTCGCCCTGGGCTTCCTGCCGGGATTTCCCTATGCGGGGTATCTCGACGAACGTCTGTCCGGGATACCCCGCCTTGTAAGCCCGAGGGTCCGCGTCCCCGCCGGTTCGGTAGCGATCGCCGGCCGGCAGACGGGCATCTATCCGGGGGAGTCGCCCGGCGGATGGCGGCTCCTGGGCCGGACACCTTCGAGGGTCGTCGACCTCAATCGGGCCTACTTCCCGATCCGGCCGGGGGACCGGCTCCGGTTCGAGCCGATCGGGCCGGACGAGTTCCGCGCGAGGCTCGGCGAGCCGATCGGCCTTGTCGAATGAATGCAGTCGGCCTATACTTGATTTCCCGATCGCATCGAGCCTACCACTCGACTCGTCCTACCCCACTTGGCCCGCCCTTCCCTTTGGCGGACTCGATCCCATGATCCGACGCGACGACATCCGAAACGTGGCGATCATCGCCCACGTCGACCACGGCAAGACCACCCTGGTCGACGTGATGCTCCGCCAGTCCGGCCAGTTCCGCGCCGGCACGCTCTCGCAGGATTGCATCCTGGACTCCAATCCCCAGGAGCGCGAGCGAGGGATCACCATCCTGGCGAAGAACATCGCGATCAACCACGGCCAGACCAAGATCAACATCATCGACACGCCGGGCCACGCCGACTTCGGCGGCGAGGTCGAGCGGACCTTGCAGATGGCCGACGGGGCGCTGGTCCTCGTCGACTCCTTCGAAGGGCCGATGCCGCAGACGAAGTTCGTGCTCCGCAAGGCGTTCGCGAACAAGATCCGGCCGATCGTCGTGATCAACAAGATCGACCGGCCCGACGCCCGGCCGGACGAGGTCCTCAACGAGGTCTTCGACTGCTTCGTGGAACTGGGCGCCGACGAGCACCAGCTCGACTTCCCGTACATCTTCGCCTCGGGCAAGGGCGGCTTCGCCTCGCACGACGCTCACGCCACCTCGGGCGACATCAAGCCGCTGCTCGACCTGCTCGTCGAGAAGGTCCCCGGCCCCGTGGTCGAGCCCGACGGCCCGCTCCAGATGCTCTGCACCACGCTCGATTTCTCCGAGTACGTCGGCCGGATCGCGATCGGCCGGATCGCCGCCGGGCGGATCAAGAAGGGCCAGAAGATCGTCCTGATGAAGGCGGACGGCGTGGTCAAGCCCTGCTCGGCCGACGGCGTGCTCGTCTTCGACAAGCTCGGCCGGGTCGAGGTCGAGGAGGCCAACGCGGGCGACATCGTCGCCGTCGTCGGGGCCTCGGCCGTCGACATCGGCGACACGATCGCCTCGGTCGAGACACCCACGGCCCTCCCCCGGATCGAGGTCGACGAGCCGACCCTGAGCATGCTCTTCACCGTGAACGACTCGCCGCTCACCGGCGAGGGGCAGTTCCTGACGAGCCGTCACCTCAAGGA
>JAJYDH010000387.1 GCA_021777685.1 Planctomycetota bacterium
AGGACCCGGAGCATCGGCCGCAGTCGATGGCGAAGGTCATCGAGCTGCTCGAAGCCTGCCGGGCCTCCCGGCCGGACGGTCGGATGCTGCTGGTCTTCAACGACGAGTCCCGCGCGCGATCGGCCGAGGCCGCGCCGCTGGCTTCCCGCGAGACGCCTTCCCCGCCGACCCCGAATCCGACCTCGCCCGATCAGGATCTCTCGGGCTATGACCTGCTCCCGCCGGCGGTCTCCGAGCTGTGGTCGCCCCGGGAGGCCGCGCCGAAGGGCTACAAACCGGCGGTGAAGAAGGTCGAGGAAACACCCGGGCCGAACTGGCGGGCGATCGTGATGGCGATCGCGGTCGCGTTGCTCACCTCGGCGATCCTGGCGGCCTACCTGGGGGGCAGGCCACGCGGACAGCAGCCGCCTCCGTCCCCCCCGTCGGTCCCTTCGGAGCCGTGACGACCGCGCGGAGTTTATCTCCCGAGCATCTTGCTCATCGGCCGGATCGCCTCGATCCCGGCGGCCCAGGTGAATCGGTGGAACGACCCATCCCAGCGCGGGTGCAGCCTCAACCCGCCCGGCCCGACCTGGAACGACGAGCCGACCACGACCGCCAGCAAGACCCCGCCGAATATCAAGGGCCAGCGTCGGGGCCAGGCGAGCGGGGCGTGCGAGGCGTCAGCGTCGGCGACCGGCCGGGGCCAGGCCAGGCAGGCGAGGAAGGCCGTCAGGCCCAGGCCGGTCACGACCAGGCCGAGCCGGAACCCGGCCGGCTCGTAGGTGAAGACGACCCGATGTTGACCCGCTTTCACGAAGATCGCCCGGAAGGCCGCGAAGGCCGGCCGGATCGGGGCGGGCTTGCCGTCGAGGGTCGCCGACCAGCCGGGGTCGAAGGTGTCGGCCAGGAGGAGATAACAGGGGGACTTCGCGTCGACGTCGACCTCGACGCGCTCGGGCTGGTCGACCGCGATCGTCGCCGAGCCGAAGGCGTCGGCGTCCGGCGGCAACGGTCGGTCGGGGTCCTCGACGATCAGCCGATCGAGGATCTTCTCGCCCCAATCGTCGAGGGCCCGCGAGGCGGCGGCCTCGTCGGCGACGTAGATCGGCCGGCCCATCAGCCGGGCCCTCGGCCGGGCGTCCTCGTTCCGGTGGATGAAGGCGGCCCCGGCGCGTTCGACCGGCCCCGGAAAGCCGACGATCGGCCGGCCGGTCAGGATGTGCGTCACCCCTTCGACGTCGAATCGGGTCCAGCCCGGCCGGGCGTGCTCCTGGAAGGTCAGGACGCGCCGGGGGTACATCGGCGTGTGGCCCTGCGAGGTCCGGAGCCCCCAGACCGGCGGGAGGCACCACGGGAGCGGGTCGCGGATCTCGAAGAAGTCGACCGGGCGCGACGCGAAACCCGGCTCGGCGGCCGACTTCTCCGCGACCCCGAACACCCGGATCGTGCCCGGGTCGGCCTTGATCCGCCCGACAGACTCGGGCGGCTTCGTCAAGTAAGAGGGGTCGATCGTCGGGACGTCGGCGATGTGCGAGCCGAGCAGGTCGGCCATCACCAGCAGCGGCAAGGGGGCGACCAGCCATCGACGGCGGTCGGGCCTCGTCTCCTTCGAGGCGCGGGCGATCAGGGCCCAGGCCACCAGCGCGAGCACGGCCGTCCGGCCGACGGCGATGGCGAACTCTCGCCCGAGCCAACGGAAGTGCTCGATATGCTCGGGCGTCGACCACCGCCGCGAGTCGATCCAGGCGGGGATGTAGTCGTGGAGCAGGATCGCGACCGAGGCGGCCACCATCGCGACGACGAAGCCGGTCGCCCAGCCCAGGCGCACCCTCCCCGGCCGGCTTAATCGGTCGACACCCACGCTCGCCAGGCAGGCGACCGCCAGCGAGACCCACAGGTGATAGCGCACCGGTATCCGCGAGCTTCCGACGACCGGCACGAGGTTCATGTAGTCGAACAGGCAGGTGTACCGCCCGAGCATGAACAGCACGCCCAGCCCGCAGAGGACGACCCACGAGCCGGCCCAGCGGTCGCGGCAGGCCCCCGCGCCGACGACGGCCAGGGCCATCCCGATCAGGCCCATGTAGGCGTTCATCTCGTGGTACGGGTAATACCCGTCGGTCCAGTCGGTGTCGCGGGCGAGCGTCCCGAAAGCCTCGCGGACGACCAGCGTGGGCAATAACTCGGGCGACCACGACCCGTAGGTGATCTGCTCCCAGGACAGCCCGCCGACCCTCGGCGAGCGGTCGAGGAGGTTCTTGGAGGGGGCCCACTGGACGGCCGCCACCGCCACGCCCAGGCCCGCCAGGAGCCCGAAGAAGCCCATCGACCGTAATCCGGCCCGGAGGCTCCCGGCCGTCGAGGCCCGGTAGAGCGAACAGATCCCGAGCGCCCCGGCCGTGAGGATCGTGTCCTGAAGGTGCCCGGCGAAGACCTGGCAGGCCAGCGCCAGGCCGCCGAGAGCGACCCCTCGGAGCCGGCCGCCCTCCCACGAGACCTCCAGCGCCCAGAACGCCAGAGGGACGCTGATGAGGGCGTTGGTCATGCTCGTGTGGATCAGGTGCGCCCAGACGAAGCCGCTCAGCCCGAAAAGCGAGGCGCCGGTCAGTGCCCCCGCCGGGCCGACGTGGCGACGGAGCCAGCCGTAGGTCGCCAGGCCGGTCAGCCAGACCGAGAGTACCGTGTCGAGGTTGAGCGCCTGCCAGGTCGCGAGCCAGGGGTAGAGCGCGAACTTGAGGGGATGCCAGTATCCCGCCTGGCTCTCCGCGTAGAGCGGGAACCCGTTGTAGAGGCCCGGGTGCCACTTCGAGAACCGCCCCGAACGCATCTCGTTCGCCAGGAAGTCGCGATACGGGTAATTGATCTCGGTGATGTCGAAGAAGAACAGGGCCTTCCGGAGCAGGACGGCATCGCGGAAAAACGCGACGATCGCCGCGGTCCAGGCCGTCAGGGCCAGGGCATCGGCGACGCCCCAGGGGCGCCTTTCGGGCGTCCAGCCCGGATCGGGATGCGACGGGTCGGCACTCACGGCGAGGCCCTCACCGGCCAGTCGACGATCGAAAGCCCCTCGGCCCGCGCGATCTCGCGTCCGCCCTGGACCATCGCCCGAGCCCGATAGCGAGGTCCGAACCTGTCGGGGCCGACGATCACCGTCCTCGGCCGACCGCCGGGCAGGCGTCGCCGGACCTCTGGGAACCGATCGGGGTACTCGGGAAATGGTACGCCGAGGACCCGCCCACCTGTGAGGAATGACAGACGGTAGACGTCCCAATAGGCGCCGAAGATCACCGTGACCTCTCGATGGCGGTCGAGCCACGCCAGGGTGGGGTCATCGACCGCCTTCCTGATAGGCAGAGACGACCCGTTGACCCAGCCGAACCGCACGTACCAGCGGGCCGTGTCAACGGTCATCGACCCGGCGAATGCCAGGGCGAGCGCTCCGCTCGCCCAGAGGCCGGCGGACCGTTTCGAGGCCATCCGTTCCATCATCAGGCCGAACCCGGTCGACCAGGGGACGAGCAGGATGACCAGATAGCGATAATTGTCCGAGTTGTCGATCGTGTGATTGACCAGGAACCCGGCGACGACGGCGATCGTCGATGCCAGCAGCCCCCAGCGGATCGAGATCCGGGCGACCGCGCGAGGATCATGTGCCTCTGACTTGCTCCCGCCGACCAGGAGCGTAACCATTGCCCTGGCGAACAGGTAGAGCGCGAAGACCGTGAGGGAGAGCGCGAACCAGGGGACGCCTACGACTCCCATCTCGCGAGAGCCGCCCTTCAGGGAGGATGGTCGGGGCTCGGACTGGAGCCCCGGCAGTCGATGGCCGGCGATCAGCCGGGGCAGGCAGTCCGCGAGCAAGATCCGGGCGTTGTGCCGGATGTGTCCGATCCGGGCGTCGGGAGCGAGCTGGCCCTGATACGAGTCGTGAGGGTCGACCCGGGCCCCGACGAACCTGGGGGAGACCCCGACAGCGCCCGCCAGGGCGAACGCCAGAAGGCACGCCAGGCCGCGACCGATCCGATTCCCCTTCGAAGGCGTTAGGATCGTCGCTTCATTAACGTCCCGCTTTCCCGGCGAACCCTTTGGAGTGCGGGAGCTTGCTCCCGCCTTTCCTGAGGGTGCTTGCTCCCGGATCTGATCGCCGTCCGGGGACGGGAGCAAGCTCCCGGACTCCAGAGCGGGAGCAAGCTCCCGCACTCCAAAGCGGGAAATTTCTGAATTGGCAATCCTTAATTTCCCTTCTGCCTCCCTCTCCCAGAGGGAGAGGGAGGCAGAAATGACCGCCGCCACAACGACGCCCAGCCACGTCACCGCGAACATCGAATCGATATAGAGACCGAACCCGCACCAGAGCCCGAGCACCGCCGAGCGTCGCCATCCGCCCTCGGTCAGGACTCCCCAGAGGATCGCGAACGCCCCGGCGTGCCAGGCCGCCGTCAGC
This sequence comes from Planctomycetota bacterium, assembly GCA_021777685.1. GTDB lineage: Bacteria > Planctomycetota > Planctomycetia > Isosphaerales > Isosphaeraceae > Tundrisphaera. The sequence continues at coordinate 4,427 of JAJYDH010000387.1, forward strand.
AGGTGGCCGCCGGTCACGCGCCCCGAGAGCCAGACCGTCCCGGTCGAGGCGAACGCGAGCGGCACCAGGCCCCAGGCCGCGACCGAGGCCCCGAACGCCCGACGATTCAGCAAGTACGTCAGCAGGACGACCAGGCCATACGCGACCACCCCGCCCGAGACCAGCGTGGCCGGGTTCACCCACCAGACTTTGGCCTGGGGCCATGAGAGGAGGACGGGCGGCGTGCCGATGAACGGCGTCCCCGGGTAATGCCATCGCCAGTGGCCGTTCACCGCGTCCAGGAGCGTGAGGCCGTCAACGGCGAGGTCGCTGTCGAGGTGTGCCTCGGCATTCAGGACCAGCGGCACCCGGGCCAGCGCGACCCAGGCCAGCGCGAGCAGCGGCCAGGCCCAGGTGAGCCGGGCCGGGGCCTTCGCCGGGAGTTTGGGGGCGGGTGCCATCGGCTCAACCTCGGTTCGGCTGGCCCAGGCTGGGGTCGATGATCGGCTCGGCCACCCTCAACGATCGGAGGATCTCGTCCCAGATCTTGCCCAGTCGGGGCGCATCGTCGACCCAGAAGTCGAAGGTGATGAGAGGCTGGACGTTCGACGACCGGGCCAGGCAAGTCCTCGACCGCGCGGGGCGCTTCTCGTTGGGGTCGATGAACTCGACCTCGGCCCAGGCCAGTTCAAGGTCGGTCCGCTTGACCTCGATGACCTGGCCCCGCAAGGTCGAGCCCCGGGTGTCCTTCTCGACCAGCTTCGAGACGAGCAGCGAGAGCTTCAGGCCGCTCCAGTCGCCCGGCGGGAGCGTCATGACCGACACGGCCAGCGTGCAGTCGTCGTCGGGAGGCTGCTTGTCGTGGAACTTGATCGAGTCGGGGTCGGGGACGACCACCCAGTCTTCCGGGAAGTCGAACCGCACGGCCCCGCGGTCGGCGACGAAGATCTTGTAACCCGGCCTGGCGTGCCAGCCGTGCTTCTCGGGCAGTTTGAGGGTCCGCTTGTCCCACTTCGCCATGCGAATTCGCCTCCGAACGGCTTTCCCGAAGGGAAACGCTTGCCCTGCTGCGGGTGATTCGAGAGCCGGTCCGGCAGGGCAAGCCCGACCCCACAGGTGGTTCCCGACCTCAGACCGCCCCCGCCATCGCCGTGAGCTGGACGACCGACCGCCCTTGCTCCTTGGCCAGGTATTCGCGCCCCTTCTTGACGTGGATGTGGTCCCAGGGCAGGACCTCGTCGACCGGGCGGGTCCGCTGGCTGTAGGACGCGACGTCGATGCCGAGGTCGTCGAAGACGGACCACCAGAGGCGGGCGTTGAAGTGCTCGGTCCAGGCGTCGAGCCTCGCCCCTCGCCTCCAGGCTTCTTCCAGCGCGGCGGCGACGCGGCGGTCGCCCCTGGTCAGGATGCCTTCGAGCAGGCTGGTCTCGATCGAGTGGCACTTGACCGTCACCGACTTGATCCGGACCTGCTGGCGGATGTAGCGATGGGCCCAGTGGAAGTACTCGCGGTCCTGCATCCCGTTCCACTGGTAGGGCGTGTGCGGCTTGGGGACGAAGTTAGAGACGCTGGCGGTGACGTCGGCGAACCGGCCGGTCACGTCCTTGCCGATCCGGGCGATCGTCTCGGCCATCTCGACGATCCCGTCCAGGTCGGCGGGGCGCTCGCCGGGCAGGCCGCACATGAAGTAGAGCTTGACCTTCCGCCACCCCCGGCGGAACGCCTCGGCCGCCCCTTCGTACAGGTCCTTGTTGTCGATCGGCTTGCGGATCTGCTCGCGCATGTCGTCGCGGGCGACCTCGGGGGCGAGCGTCAGGCCGCCTCGCCGGCCCTCCTGGAGCAGCGCCGAGATCGGA